>DAIPLL010000009.1:0-22054 GCA_036769265.1 Kapaibacterium sp. (SeqCode) | reverse complement strand
TTGCTGCTTATCAGACTCTGAGATTTGTTCTTCAGACAATTGTAAAACTGATGGCTCCCGCTGCACCGTTCCTTTCGGAGCAAATTTATCTTTTGCTTCGCAAGCAAGACGAACCAGTTTCTGTTCATTTATGCAGAATCCCAGATGTTAATAATGACCATATCGACCAAGCCTTAGAGCATCGTATGGAAAAAGCTCAAAAGATTGTCTCGCTTGCTCGTTCCTTGCGCGAAAAATCTAAAATTCGCGTCCGCCAGCCTCTTCGTCGCATCCTTTTACCAGTTGATACACCTCAAGAAAGACGCGACATACAAGCTGTTGCAGATATAATCAAAGACGAACTTAACATTAAAGACATAGAATTTGTAACCGATGAAACTGCTTCAATTGTTAGCAAACGCGCAAAAGCAAACTTTAAATCAATTGGCAAAAAATTTGGTAAATCTACACAAAAAGTCGCCAATGCTATAAAAGATCTCCCGAGCAAAGAAGTCAACAAATTAATTGCTGATAGTCAATATAAATTAAACATTGATGGCGAAGAATTCCTTATTCTTCTCGAAGATGTTGAAATATACAGCGAAGATATTGAAGGTTGGCTCGTTGCAACAGAAAACGGTATCACTGTTGCTCTCGATACCGCTCTGGACGAAGAACTCTTGCAGGAAGGTATTGCTCGCGAATTCATCAATCGCATCCAAAATCTTCGTAAATCATCAGGTTTTGAAGTTACCGATAGAATTGAAATCTTCGTCTCTGCCGACGAAAAAACAAAAAACGCTCTCATCGCAAAAGCTGATTATATTAAGAATGAAACCTTAGCTGAAAAAATCGAATTTTGCAATAAACAATCTGATTTCGAGGAAATTGATATTGAAGAAGCTATTATATCGGTCAAAATTCAAAAAAAATAATTTGAAAATATAAAAATTATTTATATCTTAATGATTAAGAGGTTTCCGTTATTTTAACGAGTAAATGCAAATTCCCCGTTTTTTCGGGGGCAAGCATAATTATTAAAAAAGAAATCAAACGAAATTTTATTTAATAAGGAATAGATTTATGCCTACAAAGAAAAAAAAGGAAGCGGTTGAAATTATTGACGAAAAACCTAAAAAATCTACCACAACAGCCGTAGAAAAAGTGGAGAAATCCCCTGATATTAAAACTAAAAGCCAAAGTAAAACCGCAACTAAAGAAAAAACGAAAGATACAGCTAAACAAGTAGCTGCTGCTGTTCCTAATAAACCTAAAAAAGCTGAAAAGAAAGAAAATTTAAAAGTTGAAAAACTATCAAAATCTGAGACTGTCGAAAAAAAAGTTAAAACAAGCCCAGCTAAATTGGCAAAAGCTAAGGTCGAAGTAAACTCAAAGAAAGAACTTGAAACAAAGGAAATTGCAAAATCAAAAGATACTAAAAAAGAAACAGTAAAAGAATCTGAAATTAAGAAGCAGGCAAAATCAAAACAAAAAGTTGAAAAAGAAATACCAGTTGAAAAAGCTCCAACCGTAGAAAAGCCCAAAGCTAAAAAAACTGCTAAGGGCAAAGAAATAGTACCAGAGCAAACAACTGCTGAAATTAAGCAAGATGCTAAACCAAAAATAATTAAAGATGATGCTCTGCTTGAACCAATAAAATTTGATGAAGAAACCCCTAAAAAAACTCGTCAACCAAGAAAAAAATCTGCTGAAAAAAAAGAAGTAAAAGCCATCGAACCAAAGGCTGCCGAAACAATACCTGTTAAAAAAGAATTACCAAAAAAACATCTTGCTAAACCAAAGATTGAACAAAAAGTGCAGGCTGCGCCTCCGAAACCAGTCCCAGCAGCAACAAAAATGCCTGAAAAAACCACCGATCAAGCTGAAAAAAATAAACCAAATGTTCGCTACTCTGATGAAGACCTCGAAATGTTCAAGACAATTATTTTGGAGGCTCGAAGCGAGGCACTCGACGAATTACGAATGCTTTACGAACGCTTGGAAGACCTAACAAATTATGATTTCGCCGAAGAAAGTATGATTTACTCTATGCATATGGCTGAGCAAGGCTCCGAAGCTATGGAAAAAGAAAAAACTTATGCCCAAATTCAGCGAATTAAAGATTATATCAAAAAATTAGATGATGCGTTAGAACGCATTAAAGATAAAACTTATGGCATTTGCCGTGTGTGCGGAATACTTATTGCAAAAGAACGCCTCCTTGCTGTCCCTATTACAACACTTTCGGCTTCATACAAAATTCACCAAAAGTGTCCAGAAGATGGTATTGATCGAATTGAACCTATAAAGCAATAGCTTTAACAATAATTACGGGCGACTCTTGTAGGTCGCCCGTTTTTGTTCTAACAGACTATTTTTTGTCGCGCTCTTCTAAAATATTTAGCACTTCGTTGCATTTCTCTTTTGCACGGGTAACCATTTGCTCAGCTTCGGAAAGAATCTTTTGCTTGAATTCCTCATCTTTTATCCCAGGCATGTTTATAAGTACGTTGCGATAAGCGCCCCAAATGCCAACTTCAAGCGAGCGCGCACCGACTTCCACATCGGATTTCGAAGCTATATTGCCAAAACGTGCACAATCAACCATTGCGTCCCATGCAGTATCGGCAAGCCGCATAGTTGTAAGAGGCACTTCAATAGCTTTTTTCAAACCTTCTTGCATTTTTTGCTCACGATAGGCTTTCTCATCGGGTGTATCTTTGGGAAGACGCATTGCTTCAACGTAATCATTGAAAGCATTAGTATCAGCATCAATCATTGGAATTAAATCTTGCACAGCTTTATGCAACGGTGGAATTATGCGGCGCATTTCTCCATCAAGATGCTCAAACTTTCTCACTCCATACGTGAGCTTCGCAACCATCGCACCAAGCCCTGCACCAATTGCCGCTATTGCAGCCGATGCACTCCCACCGCCGGGTGCCGAAGTCCTTGCTGCAACTTCTTCGATAAATCCACGCACAGTCATACTTGCAAGTGGTTCGTTGCGTTCCTCCTCGATCATATATTCAATTATACGTTTTTTCGGATCAAACTTGGATACTGAATTTAACCCTAATCTATCAATTACAAGCTTTATTTTTTGATCTTCATCAATTATGAACAAATTTTCTTTTTCAATATAATAATCTGCTGCCATCAACATCGCTTCAAGCGGGATTAAACCTACTATTTCCGAACCAGCAACGCCAACTTTAATCTCTTGTGCAATTCGTTTTGCCTCTTCAAATGCAATGTGCGGTGGTGTTACTTTGTAGTTTGTCAAATTAATTGAAATCTGAGCCATATTGTATTCATCTACCCACCAGCCAATAGCTTTAACCTCTTTTAGCAATCCAGGTTGTCCATCACCGCGTCCAGCTTCACGTAGATCCAAAGCTATGCGATGAGCCTGATTGTTTGTACCTAAAATATTTATGTTATATGCAATTAAGAAAAATCTTGCACCAGCAACAGTTGCACCCCACTCGGGAATAAATTCTGCCGGTCCGAAATCAGGCTTCCACTCTGGCTTATGAATTTTCTCTTTGAGACCCTCGTATTCGCCTTGACGAATGTCCGGAAGCCGCTTGCGGTATTCTTTTTCTTGTGCGTATTCATAAAGATAAACAGGTATTCCAATTTCTTCAGCAGCTCGGCGACCAAACTCTTTTGCAAGCTCGACGCATTCTTCCATCGTAACATTAGCAACTGGTATAAACGGGCAAACGTCCAATGCTCCCATTCTCGGATGCTCGCCTTTGTGATGACGCATATCGATCAGCTTTCGCGCTACTTTTGCTGCGTTGATAGCTCCATCGACTATATGTTCAGGCGCCCCCACAAAAGTATAAACTGTTCGATTAGTTGACTTACCAGGATCGACATCAAGCAAAGTGCAGCCCGGTGTGTTCCTTATTGCATCGGCAATCGCTTGAATTACTTCTTCGTTGCGTCCTTCGGAAAAATTCGGTACACATTCAACAATTTTTTTCATAGCTTAAATTTCCTTTTAAAAATCACCAAATTTTATAATTAATCGTGCATAAGGTCGCACATTCCCATTTATGTTTGAATGGCGATAATATCCTAAAATGTAAAAGTTCCTTATAAATTCGTAACCAAATGAAATTGAAGTTGAAAAATTACGTTCAATTCGCCCGCTCAAAAAATCTACTTCCATCGGATCATTCCAACGACGCGTTTGTAGCGGATCTCCACCAGCATTGTAAATCAAGCTGTCGCCTGCGTAAATATTTGCACCGTGCCGACTGTAACTAAAATCCAGCTTTATTGGATAGCGTTCGCCCCACCAATATTTTATAGATAATAGCAGTCTATCTGAATTTGGTAGCAGTATCGAACCGAGCAGTTTCCCATCGTGAACTACTGCGTTTTGCCGATTAAAATGAGAAAATGTATATGGCTCAACTCGCGCATATTCAAAACCTAAATCAAAATTATATATGCTTGAATATTCGATAGCAATATTATATGCCATTTTGTTGCTCCAATATCCAGTGCCGACTTTCTCGAATATTATATCATCCAAAAGATAACTACCCTTAAATTGTAGCCGATTTATTGGACGCACAGTGAAGAACAATCCCATCAGTGAATTATCACGGTCGCGTAAAGCATGTTCAATCGATTTAAGAAAACCAATTGGATTTAAATATGCTAAATCGGTATTTCGATTGGAGTAAATCACCTGCTCGACAAAAGCCAGTTCACCCCAACTCGGGCGTAGCGAAATTTTATGATAAGCCATATATTTAGCAGGAATTTCAGAAAAAGCACCAAGTTCGCTTTTTGCTGGTTCGCCTAAAAGTGATGCATGAATGAAAGAATACTCGAAATTACTAAATTTTGCTGCAAGAGTAAGAGCATCGAATGCTGGGGCAAGATCTGCAATAAAAGTTCGTTGTTCGAGCCCTGCACCTTCGAGCTTTGTCTCGCGTGCAATTGATGCAAAAAAACAACCACTGCGATAATTCACGTGCGATTCAGAGAAATCTACATCATCATTTAGCTTGGTGAACTTTATGCTTTTAGAGTAATATTTTCCCTGTTCTGCAAGAATTCTACTACCCGAAAATAAACGTCCATTCGTTGCTTGTAGATAGTACCCCACTTTATTATCAATCGTACCCCAAAATCGAACGCCTAATGTGCCAATTATGCTTTTATTGCCACTTTCAAGATCGAACATATTATCTAACATCCCAAGTGGAGCAACACTAACGCTTGTGCTGTCATATTTATTGTGGTAAAATAACTTTTCTTTGCTTGAAAATAAATCGTTTGAAAGAACAAATGAAGTATCGCTTGAACTGAAAAAGAGAACAGTATTTTGCCTTGCTTTTAGCTCGAATTCCGTCAAGTATTTATCAAGTAGTTCCATATCATTATGAGTTAACTTATCTCGGTTCTTGTCTATCATCGTCAGGCATTGCTGAATTTCCATTTTTTGCAAAGGAAGCGAAGCAAGCGATTTGTGTGGGAGCAATCCAATTGCCTCTGCTCTGCTTAAAAAAATATAAACTGGATGACTTATCTGCACGTTTTCAACTTGTGCGAAAGTTGAACAATTAAAAATTAGTGTCAGTAAAAAAGCAAATGCCGTTCTTTTTATCATTTATTTTTTGAAACCCAATATATATTGAACAAAGTTCCAATCACAGCAACTGTTACACTCACAAGCGAAGCAATTGTGCCGTATTTTTGCCATTCAATTGCAAGCGGTACATCTGGCGGACGTGGAACGTAAATTTCATCACCAGCAAAAACCAATGTATTCTCGTCTCCTTCCGTCCATACACGAGATTTCCCACGAATTATACGTGCACGCTTTTTGGCGGCACCTTGTGCGTAGCCGCCAGCTTTTTCGATATACCATTGCATTGTCTTGCCTTCGTGAAATTCAACATATCCGGGATGATTCACTTGCCCATAAACGTAAACATATCCAGGGTTATCTGGAACTGTTATTACATCACCATCGTAAAGCAAAACATTATCTATTTCGGAATTTTCTTTGAAGGCTTTTACAAAATCACACGAAACAATTTGCTTTTTGAGCATCATATCGATATAAAAACGCGTAGTATCCTCCATTGTAAGATCGCTATATTGGAATGTCGAGAAATAATCTCCGCGATAATCAACGTAAGCATCTATCATCTCTTGACGCCGTGTTATGTAAGCAAGCGGTAAATATGCTTTCGATGTAAAGCCACCTGCATTATTGATTACATCCTTCAAGCGAGTTTTTCCATAAGTGATTGGATAAATACCGGGATTTTGCACCTCTCCACGCACCGAAACAGTTGCAAGATTCTCATATTGTATCTGAGGCAACGAGCCAAAAACAATGCTTGCTCCAGGCGATATTTCAAAATCTTCTTCAAGCAAATTCAAATCTTTGTCAATTTTTATTTTACGTGGACTTTTGTTTGTTTCATATAGCGTAACATTGCCTATGTCGGCATTTTCTCTAAGTCCATAGGAAAAACGCAAAACATAAGACACTCGATCGCCTTGCTTATATGGCAAAACAACTGGGCGATGCACCGCACCGCTTATGGAAATTTTAGGATATTGGTATGGTTCGTAAGGGACGAAAATTTCATCTCCCTCGGAAATAAATGGATCGTATGATAAGTCGCCTGTTGCAACTGCTTTTTCAATATCAACATTTTGCGATGGAAAGTATTTCCGCAAAAGATTTATATTCCTCATTGAATAAAGATTTTCTGCTGCAACGCCTGCTTCGGAATAGTTCTTTGTGCGTTCTCGTGCTTTCGATTGCAATTTTTGAATGGACATTTTCTCTTCTTCGGCAAGCGACTTGTCGGTCGATATTTGGTTTGCAAATTTTATTGCCGTTGAAACTCGATACGATGAAGGCAAAGCATAAGTGCCTGGGAAAAGCACGTTACCACTGATTGTAACAATCACTGTGCGGGCTTTTCGTAATGATACATTAACATCAACTTTTTCATTCCTTTGCTTAAAGATATGTATAAGCGTATCTTTTAACTTCTCGAGTGTCATATTGCGAACAGAAAGCTCCCCTCCACGCGGCAATACAAGCGTCAGGTCTGGTGAAATCATTAGTGGTGTTTCATATGGTATAATTGGATTTACTTGCAGCGATATAATATCGCCAGGACCCAAATAATAATATTTCGGTTCTACAATGTTGCCCACAGGCATCCTGTCTTGCTCTATCGCAGACGTAAGCATCTTATCGGTTGGTGTTTGTAGCTTAAAAATATCTTCTTTTTCAAGCGACGATCCTGACGGCAAACCTTTGAGCTGTGCCCAAGAATGTATATTTGCAACAATCAATAAAATTAAAATGATTGCAATTTTTTTCATTTTCTATCTCAAATAATTATAAATAATTTCCGCAATTCGTTTTGATGCTTTCCCATCCCATAGTTTAGGAATTTGATGTGGATTTGATGAGTTGTCAATTTTTTCATAAATAGTTTTCAAAATAGCTTCTTTCTCGGGATGTACAAGCGTATTTGTGCCAATTTCAACTGTAATTGGGCGTTCTGTAGTGGTTCGTGTTGTAATGCAAGGCACACCCAGAAAAGTCGTCTCTTCTTGAATGCCTCCTGAATCAGTTATTACAAGCGAAGAATTTTTCATTAAATTTAGAAAATCAATATATCCGAGCGGCTCGGTCAAAATCAAATTTTTGTTTTGCCCGGCGATTTCATCCAAACCAAAGTCTGTAATATTCTTGCGTGTGCGGGGATGCACTGGGAAAACAATTTTCTTTCTGCTGGATATATAATTGAAAATATCGAAAAACATACTAAGCATCTCCGCGCTATCGACATTCGTTGGTCTGTGTAAAGTTATTAACACATAGCTGCACTCACTTAGTTGGAGTGTTTGCAATATTTTTGATTTATTTAACTGCTCAGATGCAAAAATAAGCGAATCTATCATCGTATTGCCGACAAAATGAATTTTATAGCTTGGAATTCCCTCTGCTATAAGGTTTTCGTAGCCAGATTTTTCTGTAACAAACAATAAATCTGCGATTACATCCGTTACGATGCGGTTGATTTCCTCGGGCATAGTGCGATCGCCAGAACGGAGCCCAGCTTCTATATGTGCAAGCGGTAGACTAAGCTTTTTGGTTGTGATTGCTGCAGCCATTGTCGAATTTACATCGCCTGGAACTATTACTAAATCAGGCTTCACTTTTTGGCAGACTTCTTCGAATGCTGTCATCACCTTCGCTGTTTGCTCAGCATGGCTCCCCGATCCAACACCTAAAAAAAAGTTCGGGCTTGGCATCTGCAAATCTTGGAAAAATGCTTCGGACATCTGATAATCGTAATGTTGCCCGGTGTGGACGATTATGTGTTCTATTTCATCAGAATATGCTTTAAAAGCACGATCAATCGGTGCTATTTTCATAAAATTCGGGCGCGCACCAACCACTGAAACTACTTTTTTCATACTATATTTTTTTTTACTGATAAAAAACAAATTTACAAAAATTGACTGATAAATAATATTAATTAAATCATCATTTTTATATCAATTTTATGTTACAATTGCAATAGTAATATGTTAATGTCTTTATCAGTTGATGGTTATTTAGAAGCGAACATAGAATACCAAGTCATACTTTAATGATCAAATTTTAAAAGATACAGTTTTTGTAAATATGAATTTTGAAAAGTGTTTAAAAAAAGTTAAATTAAAGCTAATTAATTTTTCGTTCTTGCGATGAAATACACATTTTTTCTAAAATCAGCATTGCTTTTGCTCTTTTGCTTTTTTCGGGCTGAAGCAACAACATATTCCTCATATTCGGGGAGAAATTTTTATGTGTCTTTTATGCAAAACGAAATTCACTTGAACAAAGATCCGCTTGTTCTAAAAGTTTTTCTAACTTCATTGAATCCAACAACTTACGAAATCATTTTACCAAACGAAACTTTTCGAGGCGAACTTCGTGCCAACGAAATAAAAGAAGTTGATATTCCTACGAATCTTGAAGTTACAACCTCCGAGGTGCCACAAAAGCTTGCTGTGCAAATAAAATCTGAGCAGCCAATAAGTGTATATTGCTTTTCGAGCAAACTAACAACAAGCGATAGCTACTCGGCAATCCCTGTTTCCCGTTGGGGCACAAAGTACATCGTTGCAAGCTATCCTAACGATCAATATGCTTCACCTGACAGAGAAAACTTAGACTCGCTTACTAAATTTGTGCCTCGTTCCAGCCAATTTATGATAATTTCTGCCTATGACGGCACTGTAATAAATTTTGCTCCAAAAGCAAACACTCGCGCTGGCAAACTTGCTGGTTCTAATTACCAAATCACATTGAACAGGGGCGAAGTCTATCTTGTACAATCTTATCCATATCCTCGCGGATTTGGCGATCTGACTGGCACTATCGTTACAGGGAACAAACCTTTCGGGTTACTTTCCGGACACGTTCGCACTGCAATACCACAAACAGCACCTTATCCGTTCGACTCGAAGGATCATCTTGTTGAAATGCTTCCACCAACTAATACTTGGGGCAAAAATTTTATCTCTATACCATTTGGTGTAAATACCAAAGGAGATCTTTTCCGTTTAATTGCCTTGGAAGATGGCACAATCGTCGAAATGAAACGCCCCGATGGTACAGTATCGTATCTGCCAATCAATGCACCGGGCGCTTTCCAAGAAGTGCGAAATTTAAACACACCAATAATATGGTCTTCAAATAAGCCTATTCAAATTGTGCAATATATGCAGCACACTGGTGAAGTCGGCGATTCGAAAGAATACGATCCTTCGATGGTTGTCCTCTCACCATTGGAACAATTTGTAAATGATATACTCTTCCTTACACCTCGAAATTACCGTGTTGAAGATCAATTCAAGGAGCATCGTGTTGGCTTAGTTTTCGAAAATTCCGCCCTTTCAACACTTGCACTTGATGGTCAGAATATCACCGCTTTGTGGGATGTTACTATCCAGAGCATCCCTAACACAGATTATTCTTGGACTTCTATTCGCTTACGTGAAGGTCGTCATCAATTAAAATCCCTTACTGGAAAGTTTTCTGGTATTTTATATGCTTATGGCTTCCACGATTCCTATGCTATGTCGCTCGGTAATTCGCTCGTCGATCCTATCAATCCCGATACTATCCCACCTAATATTAATGTTACAGAAAATTGCGGTATAATACACGGTAGCGTAAGCGATTTTCACAATAAAAATGATCTTGGGCTCGATTATGCTTATGTTGTGCCTGAATTTACTACAAATTACGCTTGGAATATTTCTGAAATATCCGACACTGCTTTTTTTGCTACTTTTTCAGCTCATCCAATTGATATAACAAAAGATGCAAGGATTACTATTGACTTCTTCGATAAAGCAAGCAACCGTTCTCGTTACACTTTTCAATATTACGGTACGAAAATCAACCATATAAATTCATTATCTTACCCAAATACAGCATTAACTGGCCAAGATTGCCATGCTTTCTTAGTTACAAATAACAGCAATAAAGTAATAGAACTGCTTGATATTAATATCGACAGCGATGAACGCATCAGCTGGAGAACAGATAAACAGTTGCCTTTTAAACTAAATCCCAATGAGAAAATTAATGTTCAAGTTTGCTTCACACCAAATGGTGATTCGAGTGCCCTCGATGCAAATTTGATTTTACAATATGATTGTAATTACACAACAAATGTCAAGCTCGATGGTAGAGTTTTTGCACCACAGTTTGAGCTTTTCGGTTGGGATTTTGGTAAAGTTCGCTTAGGAGAAACCACCGAAGGTTATGTGAGGCTTGTCAACACTGGCAACACAAACATAATCATAAATAATATTCAAGGTTTTGAACCATACACTGATTTCAAACTCGAAGCTATTACTTATCCAATAACTCTTACCCCGAGAGAAGAGCGTACTTACAAAGTTTTATTCACTCCAACCGCACGCTTCCTTTATGATTTTATGATTACAGCATTTAATGATTTTGGTCTGAAAAGTCAGGCAACAATTGCAGGCGAAGGAGTGGCTCCTGAGGTGAACAGCTTGAAAATCGATTTCGGAAGGAAACGCGTCGGTACAACCAATAGTTTAAGCGATGTGCTAAAAAATTCTGGTAATGATACAACACGTCTTGCCTTGCAATCGCTCGTGGGGAATCTTGATGATGGTAATTTATCGCTGATTCAATCATTAGATGGACGTACTTTGCAGGTGGGCGAGCAAATCACACTTGATTTTGAATTCAATCCAACATCGACAAGCGATTTTGCAACCCAAGCTGAATTCCTTTGCGATTGGTCCTTGCATCCACCAATCACAATCGAGCTACAAGGCGTAGGCACTCTCCCACAGATAACTACATTCAATCATTGTTTTGATACAACTCTTGTTTTAAAACCTGTCGATAGCCTTTTGCTTGTTATTTCGGCAGCTGGCAACGAAGAACTAACAATTGATAGTATAAATATTTTGGGCGGTGATATCACATCATTTATTTTTAATAAATCAGAATTCCATAATTTGAAACTTACACCTGGCGAAAATAAATTTATTAACGTACGATTTCTTCCTCATTGGGCTGGCGAACACCAGCTTAGCTTCGAAGTAATCAGCGATGCTCTCCCTAATTATGAACGTAAACGTGATACCGTTGTATTATCAGGATTTGCTTTGCCCAACGACACACTCGATTACGAAATGCTCGTGCAATTTGATAATCTGCATGCTTGCAAGCTTGCCTCTGGCAACGTCTTTATCAAAAATAAAGGCAATATCAATTTAAATATTCAATCTATTATTGTCAATTTAAGCCAAAACAATTTTATTTTATCGTTTAATACAGATCTGGCATCTATTCTTCCATTCAAATTACCTCCCGACAGCAGCTTGACTATACCTATAAGCCTCTACGCTGAACGCAACACTGGCGGCAGCGCAACATTCGAGATAATCTTTAACGACTCATTAAGCGAGATTTTGCAAATAGATATTTATCCTTTTGTCTATGAAATCGAGCTCATCGAAGCGAATCCTTTGCGCGTAACCCCTGGAGATACTGTTAGTTTGCACATTCACGGACGTTTCCCGTATGGTATTGATACAAAAATTGCACCTAAAATTTATTTAAACATTGATCGCTTCCTCTTAGATTTAATTTCAAATTCAACTAAGTTTTTGCTAAAAAATTCCACATCCGAACTTGAAATTATCGCCCAAGTGCAAAAAAATAAAAATAGAATTGATTTAGCTCTAAGTGTGGATTCTCTTATCATCACCGAACAAACGGATTTTTATTTTACTTTGCAATTCATAGGATTATTGAACAAAGAAGATTCAACAAATATAAAATTAGAACTCAACGCAGATAATTGTTTCGAGCCGCTCGAAAGCCTAATACCTGTAAAAATTATCAACGTTTGTAATTTTCCCTTGCGTCCGATAAAATTAATTACTAATTTGCCATATTTAACTATAACTCCAAATCCAATTTTGGACGACATAATCGTGGAGTTATATTTGGTTGAAGATGATGAAATTAGCCTATATTTGGCTGATATGCAGGGGAAAGTTATAAATTTGGAACAAGGCAAAGCATTGACAAAAGGTAAACATATATTGAAATACAACACACAGAATTTTTCAACAGGTGTGTATAATTTAATTTGTGTTTCAAATCAAATAAAGGAAAATATTATATTTATAAAAACTAAATAGTAGGTAGAATATGAACAAACGGTTCATTTTACTATGTGTTGGGATAATAGGTTTATCCTTTTTTAAATTGAACGCTCAAATGGATTTAGCAGACCCTCTTATGCCGGTTGAAAAAAAGCCAAATTTTTATTTAGGACCCGTCCTGGGATACAACAAATCAATGCACACAGTTGAATTAAAAACTTTTGCTCAAGATCCTCTCTGCCCAACATTTATCGATGGTTCTTCAAATGGTTTCTTCGGTGGCTTATCATTTGAATATTTGTTCGGCGAAGCTGAAACATCAAACTCTTCTATTATCGCTCGCTTGCTATATAACAGTATGCCAGCATCAATGGAACAAAATGATTTAGATTTGCCTACAAGAGTTATTCAAATCAGTGGTAGAGACACAGTAGAAACAATCGAATATACTTCAATTATTCATAAAAATGAAGTCAAATATAATTTAGTTACTTTCGAAGTTATGTATAAATTCAATCCTATTTACGGAAACGGTTTGGGCTTGGTTGTCGGTCCAACATTCGACTTTGCGCTTACTAAAACGCAAGAACAACGTATGGATTTACTGCGTCCGCTTAATGCACAATTCCGTCGCGATCCCGATGCTGCTGCAAAAGGTTATCGCTACGAAAAAAACGATCGTTCAATTGTTATTCAAGATGGCGACATCCCTAATTCGAGTGCTTTCCGTTTAGGTTTGAAGTTCGGTGTTCAATACGAAGTTCTAATGAAAGGCGGTATGTACATTGTCCCATCTGTGCATTACAACTTTGGCATTACAAATTTAAACAGTGATTTCGATTGGCGAGTAAATGCATTACAAATTGGTGTGGATTTGAGATTTTCATTCATCAGCTTGTTCTAAAATAAATTTTATGTATTTTCAAAAAGAGAGCTATTAATTGCAAGAATAGCTCTCTTTTATTTTATTAATTTTTGAAAAATTTAGCGGATATTGTTAATTTGAAATACAATATAAGAACTAAAATTAAGTTGTAATTTTATGGAATTATTTAATCAAATAAGTCTTTTCAATCAGAATAGTTTAAATAATATTGATATTAATTCCAAAGAAGAACTATTAAAGTTTATCAAAGATTTAATTAAAATTGAAGATATACAAGTTGTAAAAAATAGTCTAATTAAACTTAAAAAATTAAATCAAAACAAAAAAATAGTAAATGATTATTCCTGTTTAGAACAAGATATTGAACAAATGATCGAAAGTTTAACCTTAGAGAGAGTAAGATATTATTTAAATAGGTTGATTAAAAGTTTAACACAAACTAAAACGTCAAATGTAAACGACTTAGATCTTAACAAATGGAAACAATATGACGACATTATCACCGATAGCCTTTGGATACTTGAAAAGCGAGACACAACAGGTGCTCATAATGCTGAATATTGGGGAAATTTTATACCACAAATACCTAATCAGCTTTTTAGAAGATTTACAAAACAAGGAGAGTGGGTAATTGATACTTTCCTTGGTAGTGGTACAAGCCTTATCGAATGCCGTCGTCTTGGTAGAAACGGTATAGGTATTGAACTTCAAGGGAAAGTTGTCGAAATAGCAAAATCAAATATTAATAATGAGATCAATCCATTCAATATTAAAACTGAGATTATTCAAGGTGATTGTCTAGAAGTTGATTATAATGAAATCTTGAAAAATAATAATTTAAAACATGTACAATTTATAATTATGCATCCACCTTATTGGGATATAATTAAATTTAGTGAATATGAAAACGATTTTTCTAACTCAAAAAATTTACAAGATTTTTTAGATAAAATTAATTTACTAGTGTCAAAAACTTATCCAATTTTACAAAAAGGACGACACCTTGCTTTTGTAATAGGCGATAAATATTCTAATGGGGAATGGATTCCTCTCGGTTTTTACTGTATGAACGAGATAATGAAAGCTGGTTACAAACTAAAATCAATAATTGTGAAGAATTTTGAAGAAACACGTGGCAAAAAAAATCAGAAAGAACTATGGAGATATAGAGCTTTGCTTGGTGGTTTTTATGTTTTTAAACACGAATATATTCTACTTTTTAAAAAGGACTAATTATGAATTTTGTTGATGTTAAATTTAAAATTACAAATGAAATAGCTCATAAAATACTCTCTAATAAAAAAAATGCAATATATTACCTCCAAAAATTAAATTATCACCTTCATACCAGTGAATTAGAAAATATTCGAGAGAATTATAAAGCAAATTATATTTGGGGATTAGTAGAAAAATATTGGGATTATTCTTTATGTAAAAGTATAATAAGAAATATGTTTAAGGAAACCCCAAAATACAAAAATGGAAAAGAAGCAGAACAAACTATTAAAAATTTATTACAAGAATGGGAAAAATTAAACTTAGGAGAAATTTCTTGGCCTTGTTCACAAGGTGATTTCGATGGTTTTGTTCAAAGAATAAATAGTCTAACGGAAGATGGTACAATAAAAGACGAAAAAATTAAAATTGCAGCTGTTAAATATAGAAGATTAAAAGAATTAAATACTTTGAGAAATGATTATATAGAAACTCTTATTTTTGAAAAAAATGAAAATATAATTCCCACTTTAGAACACAAAAAAGGTGTTGATTTTTTCATTAATGGTATTTCTTTTGACCAAAAAGTTGCAAAAAGCCCAACAAAACAATTTATGAATGATTTTGCTCCTGATTGGAAAGAATACGCAATAAAAAATCCACAAATTGTTGGTCAATATCTTTATAAATATCAAGATGAAGGGCGTTTTGGTTGGGAGCCAAGATTATTTATAGTTTATTTAGACGAAGATATTCAACCTGTTGATATACAAAAAATTATTACTAATATTGATTTAATTAATCCCTATACAATAAATTTCGATTTTGTTCATAAAATTATAGGTCATAAAACTTACCAGACTAAATGCTTCGTTATTTTAATTTACAAACAATACCATTAGTTCAATTTTATTTAAAATAAGCCTTTATGTTTATAATAAATTTACAATTTAAATAAAAGCCACATTTTCAAATGTAGCTGTTGTTAGAAAATTATATTTGTTAGTATCTAATTCATTCCTGCAGGTTTTTTCCCAATATTATTCTTAATACGTTCCAGCATCGCAAGCTCTAAGATACCATTTGACCGCCAAAAATGCACCTTGCCAGTTACATAGCTTTCGAAACCGCTCATCTCAGTTGTCATCACAAGATGAACATTGTTCTCGCCTTTTTCTTGAACGATGAACTTGTACTGAAGACGCCCGTTATCCCATTTCCCTGCTCGAATAAATGGCATATCAAGACTGTACTCCTTCAGTACGTTGAAAGTTGTATCTCCCATCGAGAATACGCAGAAGTCCGATTGCACCACTCCACGATAAAAACCTTCATCGTTTATACGTGTGTTCTTGTTTTGCACTTGGCAGCCAATCTCTTCTAATGAATAAAGCACAGCATTCCATATCGTTTCAAAATTACTTGTAAAATCTTCCTCATACTTCTCTTTATAGAATTCGTAACCTTTTGGCACCTTTTGCTCTTGGGCAAAAGTTGGTATTGCTAAAACTAAAATAAATAATATCACTAAGAACTTCTTCATTGCATCTCCGTTGAAATAGTCTATAATCAATTTAACGAAAAATCAACACATTAGTAACAAATTTACAAATTATTTAAAATTTGTAATAAGTTCCACTCCGGAGCTTGTGCCGATACGAGTTGCACCAGCTTCTATAAGTTTCAAAGCAAAATCAACCGTTTTAATACCGCCCGAAGCTTTAATTTGAACCTGCGGCGAGCAATGCTTCCGCATTAGCTCAACATCTTCGACCGTTGCACCTATTTTTGCAAATCCAGTGGAAGTCTTTATGAAATGCGCTCCTGATGCTGAAACTATTCTACAAGCTTCAATTTTTTCCTCTTCGCTTAGCAATGCCGTTTCTATAATCACTTTTACTAATGCTTTTGCTTCATCGGCAAGGCGAACAATTTCGCTTATCTCTTTTTCTACATAGCTCAAATTGCCAGATTTAAGCAGCGAAATGTTTATCACCATATCCAGTTCGTTTGCTCCACCAAGAATAGCCATACCTGCTTCATAAAACTTAACGTTGGATGAATTTGCACCCAAAGGGAAACCAATTACAGTTGCAATATTTATTCCTGTATCAGTTAAGAGATTTTTGCAAACATCTATAAAGCAAGGATTAACACATACTGCCGCAAAATTATATTTTATTGCCTCGTGGCAAAGCTTTCTTATTTCCACCTCCGTTGCATCAGCTCGCAGTAATGTATGGTCGATATATTTTGCAAACTCTTCTTTTGTTTTTGGTAACATTTTTAGCTCCCTTTGTTGAATTTATTTTCTAAAATATCTTTTAATTTTTCCATATACCATTGTGGTGTGCTTGTAGCTCCGGTAATTCCAATTGATGAATACTTTGATAGCTCCTCAATCTTAAGTTCCTCAATATCTTCAATAAAAATTGTGTTTGGATTAGCTTTATTTGCAATTTCGTATAAAATTTTACCATTAGATGAATTTCGCCCAGCAACGAAAATTACAAGCTCGTGTTGTTTGGCAAAATCAATCAATTTCTGCTCTCTTCGAGAGACAAATTTGCAAATTGTATTTTTTGTGATAAAGTATTCATCAAGTTTTTCCGCATATTTTTCTTTGAACAAATTTCTAACTTCATCGGATAATTTGCAAAAGGTGGGTTTATCCATAGTTGTTTGCGAAATAAGCACTGTTTTGCGATTTATATCTATTTTCTGCTTTACATCCTCGATTGATTTCACAACAAGGCATTCATCGTTGCAAACACCACGCAATCCAATAACTTCTGCGTGATCGTGTTTGCCAAAGATTACTATCTGCCAACCTTCATCGTAAAACTTTTTAACTGTCATTTGCAATGCTTTGACAAGCGGGCAAGTAGCATCTATTAGCTGTATGTTGCTCTCTCTCGCTTTTTCGTAAGTAGTAGGGGGCTCTCCGTGAGCACGAATAACTACAACCGAATTTTTCTGGTCGATTTTATCAAAATCCTCTCTTGTGATAGTTTGTAAACCTTTTTCTGCAAGACGTTCGGATTCTTTCGGATTGTGTATAATTTGTCCCAAAACGTAAACTTGCTTGCTGCTGCATTCTCCAAGTGTACGCTCCACTTTATCGATTGTTTGCACTACACCCCAGCAAAAACCTGCTGAGCTATCAATGTTGATTATCATTTATTTACCTTATTCTTCTCAAATTTTTCTATTAATGATTTTGCGGCGTCTTTATGCATCATACAATTAATCATCTTTAATTTAACATAATCAAGATGATAAAAGTAATATCCTTTGTTTTCGCCATTGCGAGCACCGCTCCCTGAATCTTTTATCAAAAACCATACATCCTTTGGCGTTTCTTTTATCCCAACAATATGAATTCCGTGATCATCACCCGTTGTGCCGTTTGAAAAACGAAATTGGCGCGCGTAATCATCGATATAAGCCGAAGGTATATCGTAAGTTGGAACCATCGCTACATCTTTAAACGAGTAGTATCCGCTTTCAGATACATCTCCGCCAATAGCAACTGAATATCCGCTTTTTACCGCATTTTTGATTGCTTCTATAAAATCCTCTACTGGCACATTCATATAAGTATCGCAACGCCACCAGTTATCAGGCACATCATACAGTGCATTTTTCCAGAAACCTTCTTGTAATAGCGACATCAAATCAATATAATCGTTAGGATTAACCTTACAAACGTTTTTAAGAAATTCTTGTGGTGTATATTGTTTGCCTTCGAAATTAAATATTGTTGGTGGAGTGCCCATATACGAATTCAATATACTTTTGATTGTCGCAAGCACAACTTCTTCATTCCAGAAACAATTTTGCTTAACAAATTGCAAATATTTATTCATTTCTTCAAACATCTTGCTGTGGTTATGAAATTTTTGTCCTTCTTTCATTCCCGAGTATGCTGTCGCAGGGACGCAGCCGTATTTCTCGAATATATGCTTCAATGCATTAGCTTGCGAACCCTCCGCAAATGTCGAGTTGCCCTTTTCTTGAACAAACCGCCGAGCTTTTTCTATATATTCCCAATAAACTGTAAACATTTCGGATAGTTTAATTTTTTTGCCAGTTATGCGGAAAATTTCGCTTTCGAAAAATGAAGTTGCCGCAAAGCTCCAACAAGTGCCTGTTGAACCTTGTGATATTGGCTCATTATGCCAAATTTGCTTAAACTCACTCGTTGATTTGGGCAAATCAATGCCTGTAAAATCCATTTTAAAATCAAGCTTCTTCTGTTTGGGCTTGTTTTCGAATTCGCGAATACCTTTTTCTATTTCCTCCCAATATGGATTTTTGTATTCCATCATTACGCCTTTATCTCGTCTTTCTTGCGAAAAGGAACTTAAGCTAACAATACTCATAAGCATCAAAATTGCTATTATTTTTCTCATTTTATCACCTTGAATTTTTGAATTAGTTTTCCCAAAATTAAGAAAAAAATAAAAATATAAGCTTATAAATTTAAATTTTAAAAAACTAAACATTCGATAAAATTCACTAAATTTGTATTGGTAATTTAATGTTAAAACTATGTATAAAATAAAACTACCCGATTTCGAAGGACCTTTCGATTTGCTGCTTTATTTCATCAAACGTGATGAAATAAATATCTACGATATTCCTATTTCGAAAATCACCGAAGAGTTCCTAAATTACATTCGCATTATGAAATATTTCGATTTAGAACTTGCTGGCGAATTCATCCTCATGGCGTCCAACCTTATGTATATAAAAGCACAAATGCTTTTGCCACGAACAACTAACGATGACGGAGTCGAGCTGGACGACCCACGCAAAGAACTTGTGCAAAAAATACTCGAATACAAGCAATTTAAAGATATCTCTTTCGAGCTTGCCCAACGTGCTGAAGCAACTCGTTACCAATATTACCGCGAAATTTTCGACGCTGACTATATGCAAGCTGAAGGTGGCAATATCTACAAAAATGCTACCCTTTTCGATTTAATGCGAGCTTTCCAAAATGTTTTGCAAAGAGCCAAACAATCAGCTCAAATATATGTCGTCGAAGTTTTCAATGTTACAGTCGATGAAAAAATCTCCTATATCCAAGAACTCTTAAAAACAAAACCCAGGCTTAGTTTTTACGAAATTGTCCGCAACCAAACAAAACCACATATTATTGTAACTTTCTTAGCTATTTTGGAAATGATGAAATCTCAGCAAATATTTATTTTTCAGCAAGATAATTTCGATGATATTTCAATTTCACTACGTTCAAGTGTTAATTAAATTCTATTGGATGTGATTATGCAAAAAGCAGAAAACTTATTTTTACAATTGCCTTATGAAGAGCAAAAAGCTATTATCGAAGCTATAATTTTTGCAAGTGATGAAGTAGTTACTTTCAAAACGCTATATAAACTTCTCATTACAAATGAAAGTGTTCCACCACGAGAAGACTACGAAGATAAAAAATCAAATGAGCTTACAATAGATGACGAAATTGCTGCAAGTATTAATTTTACACCCGAAATCCTTGAACAAATGATCCGCGATATTAATCAGGATTTAATCAATACTGGTCGCCCATACCAGATTGTGAATTATGCGAATGGTTACCAATTTGCAACTCTCAGCCATTATGGGCAATATATTCATCAATTCCTAAAATCAAAGACTAAAAGACGTCTTTCGCAAGCAGCTTTGGAGACACTTTCCATTATTGCATACCGTCAGCCAATCACAAAAGCCGAAGTCGAACAAATTCGTGGTGTTAGCTCAGGAGAAATAATTAATTCGCTTGTCGAGAAAAATTTAGTTCGCATCGTTGGACGCAAGGAAGTACTTGGCAAACCATTACTTTTTGGAACTACTCAGGACTTTTTGAAGGTGTTTGGTTTGCGTTCGCTCGAAGAATTGCCCAAATTGCGTGAAATTGATGAAATTGCCGAAGAAATGACTCAGCCACAAAAGGAAAGCGACGAACTTACTATAGCTATTACCAAAGAAGAAGCCGATAAAGTTTTACGCTCTTCTAAAAATTTTGATTTTAACAATAATGATGAATAAAAAATGAAAAAAATATTAATAATTATGTTGTTTATAACAAATTTAGCTTTTTCCCAAACTCCAATGCCATTTGTGCAAGATGGTAAAGTTGGCTATATCGATTACACTGGTAAAATCGTCTTAGAGCCGAAATTCGATACACCTTTTCATAAATTATATGTTGTATTTGGCACCGATTCTTTCCCGTCTTTTGATTTCCCACAGTGGGCATATTTTTCCGAAGGCAAGGCTACTGTTCGGATTGCAAAAAAGCTGTGGTTCTATACATATGGATATGAATACGCTGTTATTAACGAAAAAGGTGAATTTATTTTTGAACCAAGCGATGATATTATCGGTTCTTTCCGTGAAGATATTGCGCCATACCAAAGTTTGCTGAAAACATTTGAATATAAATATGCTGAAAAATTTGGGATGATTAACACAAAAGGTGAAATATTCATTGAGCCGCAATTTGATTATATTTCGCATTTTTCAAATAACAGAGCTCTTGTAATGATGAAAGATAAATATGGCTATATTAATAAATGTGGCAAGGTCGTAATCCCTCTTAATTTCATCGATGCAGGTATTTTTACCGATGAGCTTACTTTTGCTAAGCAAAATAAATTGTATGGCTATATTGATACATCTGGTAACTTCGTTATACCTGAAAAATTTGCAACTGCTTACAATTTCGTAAATGGGATTGCACGCTATTTTGATGGTAACCTTTTCGGCTACTTAAAGCTCTATAAAAGTGGAGAATATATTAACATAAAAAATCTTACTGATAAAAAATTCTTAGATGCATATGATTTTTCAGAAGGAATTGCCTGTGTTCGTGATTTCAGCAAATATTATGGCTATATCAACGAACAAGGCGAATACGCCATCGAACCTAAATTTTTATATGCCGCACCTTTTTCTGAGGGGTTAGCTGTTGCAAGCGAAGGGAAACACTTCGGCTTTATAGATAAAAACGGCAATTTTGTTATCAAAGCTGAATATGATTTCGCCCAAAATTTTAGAAATGGAATTGCTAAGGTATGGAAAAATAGAAAATTATACTTCATAAATAAAAATAATCAAATAATTTATTCGTTTAATCTAAAGTATTAAATTTTTTTGGTTTATAACGAAGTTTCCTTAAATTATCTAAAATATTTGTTGTTTTTTTATATAAATTTTATATTTTTGCATAATATAGGTTCAAGG
>DAIPLL010000058.1:0-8726 GCA_036769265.1 Kapaibacterium sp. (SeqCode) | reverse complement strand
TTTAGTTTTTCACCTGTAACTTCGACACGTTTAGCAGCAGCAATACTATCATTTATAGCTTTGAATAATTCTTCAGCTTTTAATGTATCAGGTTTTTGTGTATAGAATGAAATGGTGAACTCGCCCTTGCCTTTGCCTTTGCCCTTATTAGGTTCTGGGATGAGATTTAAATCCACAGGGACAGTGCGTTTGCCAGTAAGGAAATTAAATGCACCAGGTTCTTGGAAGTAAGAAGCAACTGCTTGTTTAACTTCTTCGCTTGATGCAAGGATCCACATAACGATAAAGAACGCCATCATTGCTGTAACGAAGTCCGCATAAGCAACTTTCCAAGCACTACTGTGATGACCGCCGTGTCCACCTTTTTTGACCTTTTTTATTATAATCGGTTGCTCTTTATGACCATGCTGTTCATTAGCTGACATAGTTAAATCTCCTTAAATTAACGTTTCAAGTTTTCTTCAGTTTCTCTGAAAGTTGGGCGGAATTCAGGATCAATAGCACGACGACCGTATTCGATTGCAACTGTTGCTGGTGCACCTTTAGCAAAGGAAAGCAATGCAGCTTTTATAGACAACAAATATTTAGATTCTTTCATAATATTTTTCCCAACAATCGAAGCAAGAGGACCGACAATACCGTAGGACATAAGCACACCGAGAAAAGTACCTACGAGAGCGCCAGCGACGTGATGCCCAACAGCTTCGGCACCTTCGTTGATGGAGCCCATTGTTACAATAATACCAAGCACCGCAGCAACGATACCGATGCCGGGGAAGGAGTCAGCAAATGTTTGAAGCGCAGTTGGAATTATTTCTTCATCCTGGTGCAAAGCTTCGAGATCCATATCCATTAGTTCTTCGAGATCGTGAGCAGGGACTCCGCCTGAGAGCACAACTTTAAGTGTGTCGCATAGGAAATCCACAGCGTGGTGATTTGCCAGAAATGATGGATATTTGGAAATGATAGAGCTTGATTCGGGATTCTCAACGTGTTGCTCAAGTGCAATTAAACCTTCACGTTTTGCAAATTGGAAAAGCTCGTAGAGCATTTTTAGCAGGTCTAAATATGTTTGTTTACTTACTTTCGGTGGCTTCAAAGTTGCTAAAACGTGAGCAATGATATTCTTCAAAACAGGTAATGGGTTTGCAATAATCAGCGAACCAAAAGCAACACCTATGATAACGATAAATTCACCAGGCACAATTAGAGAAAGCGGATTACCACCTGAAACCATAAATCCGCCAAGCATTGAACCTATAACAACAACAATTCCTATAATTACAAACATATATTATCTCCCCTTCTTTTCAAAAGAATCACCTAATATGTTGCGCATTTGCAATTTATTATATCGGCAATTTCTTGTTTAAATTGATACTCCAATTATTTATCGAAAAATTATTGATTTTCCAAAGAAAAAACTAAATCTTGTATCAATTTACAAAAAAAAGTAAAATTTTTATATTTAATTTCTAATTTGTATCAAAAGAAAAATTATGTTTTAAAATTTTAATATTTTTTGCTTATAAACTACATAATTTCCATTCATAATTACAAGATAATAGATACCATTACTTATTCCGTTTAAACTTAACACGATGGAACTATTGCTTTTTTCAAAATTAAATCGAGTAATTTGACCAAGCTGGTCAAACAGAAATACATTTAAATTTTCAAATTGATTATTGACATATTTTATGATTAAGTTTTCATTAGTTGGGTTTGGGAAAAGTTCGAAATCAATTTTATTAGATAAAAACTCTGTTGAATTCGGAGAGCAATTTATAGGCAAACCTTCTTTTTCTGCGAAAACACCTTGCTGAACTGACCAATCGTAATATTTGCCACCAGAAGCGTTCTGCCAATTATTTAAATCAAAGTAGTTAGAACCTAAGCTATCGCCTTTAATTTGGTATGCTTTTAGTGCCATTGCTTGACGGTACCAAGTCAAAGGAGTCGCCACTGTACAATTTTCAGGAGATCTTTCGAGCAGTTCGCAATTTGATTGGATAAAATATGCATTATCATCATACTTTGGATAATTGCCAAAAACTCGAGCAATGCCATTTGTATCGATGCAAACAGCAGTGTATTCATCGCAAGCAATAGCTTTTGCGAATACACCATAATCAGAGAAAATACGCGCCATAAAGGCAACAAGGCGTCCTTTACGGTTAGGATTGTCGAAATGAGAATCGGTGATTGTATTAATCAAGAATTTATTTTTAATGAAAGCAGTCGAGTCGATTGTTACCAAATTATTAAAAGGATTTGCAAGAGCAATTTGTGAAGTTACAGTGCCATTTTGTGCAGTAAAGTAGAAGTTTCCGAGAATAGCCATGCCGGCGCTTGTGCCACCAATGGCAATATTTCGTATGGCAATAGCTCGATTGATTGCACTATCAAGGGGAGTGCCTCGCCAATAGCTAACATATTTCCACTGGTCGCCGCCAGCGAACCAAATTGCTTCTGCTTGGTCGATTTTGCGCAATATATATTCGTCGTAGCTTGCTTGACGGTTATGGAATACTATGGTCTCCACTGAATTAACCTGAACGCCCAGCTCCGAGTAGAAATAGTTGTTGTAACCATCGGCTCCAGATGCACGCAGCACAAGTATATCGCCACCGTTCGCACGTTTTAAGAACCAGCGCATCGCACTGTCGTCCTCAGTGGCACCGCCCATAAGGCAAACGCCGCCAGATGGACTTACTATTGCATCATTGGTATTGCCTGAAAAATATGATGTAAAATTTTCGGCTAAAACGATATTTGGCAATGCAATTAATATAATTAGTATAAACACTTTCATTTTTATATCCTGATTATTATAAAAATTTAGCTTAATATATAAAAAATAAATTAAAGGCGGTAAAAATTTAATAATTACCGCCTTAAAAATGATATTAACAAAAAAATTAATTCACTTCTATTTTAAGAATTTAGAAGCTTTAAATGCGTTTTCAATTTCTTTTTTTGCGGCATCTTCGTAAGTTGTCCATGCCACATTGAAAAAGTATCCTCTGTGATAAGCGAAATAGTAATTTTGCTCAAATTTTTTATCGTCGAATGATAATTTATACGTAACATTTTTAAATTTCACTCCGTCTATATCAACATCGGGATTTTCTATTACTTCAACATTAAATCCATTATCTAAATACGTTTTGTACATAACTTCTTTTAAAATATCTAAATTTTCTTGAAACTCTTCTTCTGTCTGTTTTGTTATGTTAGAAATAAAGTTATTTAGTCCTTTTTCTAATGATAATAGCTGCTTAGTTGCATCAATATTTTCAACCTCGGTGTCGGTACTTTTCTCTAAGGCTGACTTTCCTCTATTTATCATTCTATTGATTTTTTCATCACTCATTTTTTCCCATCCAGAAGCAATTGGCATCTCCCAACCAAGATCATTATTTTTATAAATTTCAACCTCCTGGGGTTGGTCTTTTTGAGAATTGCTACAAGCAAACATAATATTAGAAAAAAGTAAAATAACTGTAATTATTGAAAGTTTTTTTGCTAGAATGTAAATTATTTTTTTCATAAAAAACTCCATTTATTGAATAAAAAAATAATTTATATTCAAATTTTAATAACTTACCAAACAGAATTAAATTTAGGTAACGTTAAATATGTTTTTATATTGCACTAAACGGTTAATTTTTGTTATATATGAAAAACCCTTCGGAATTATTGCGAAGGGCTTTAGATAGAGATTTTTAAAAAAATTCAAAAAGTTTTTATACTTACTGCAAATATAATAGAAGTTCAATCAAATAGGTTGGGAAAATACCGAGTAGCAAAGTAAAGGCTGTGCAAATAACAAGCGAAAATGCTGCCGCACGTGGTGGAGCTTCAACTGACGATTGATCGGTTGCTTCACGGAAATACATATAAATGATAAGACGCAGATAGAAATAAACAGAAATAATTGATGAGACCACACCAACAATGGCAAGCCAAAGGTAGCCTGTTTGAATTGCAGATTTAAAGATGAAGTATTTGCCGAAGAAGCCAGCCATTGGTGGAATGCCTGCAAGGGAAATCAGGGAAATGGTCATCATCGCAGCAAGCATAGGACGTGTTCTGTACAAGCCAGAGTAATGCGAAAACTCGAGCTTATCGCCATCTTTGCCTTCCAAATTGGCAACTATTGCGAAAGAACCGAACTGCATAAAGACATAAACTGCCGCATAAAATGAAGCACCTGCCCAACCTTCGTGAGTATTAGCAACCACGCCCATAAGCATATAGCCAGCGTGTGCAACGGAGGAATATGCGAGCATTCGCTTGACGTTGTTTTGGGCAATTGCGGTGATGTTTCCAATAAGCATTGTAGCAGCTGATAGCACCGCAAGCACATTTTGAAGGGTTATAACGTGTGCAGCATCTTGTGAACTATACGCATAAATCATTATATTTTTGCCGATTAGAATAAATGCGAATATAGCTGCTGCTTTGCCTGCTGTGCTTAAAAACCCAGAAACCACTGTTGGAGCTCCGTGATAAACGTCCGGCGCCCATTGGTGGAATGGGAATGCCGCGATTTTAAATGATAGCCCAATAAAAACAAGCCCCAAACCGAGTATCAGATATAAATTGTTATAATTTTGAGCTAAAATTTTCTGCGATATTAGGCTGAAAGTGAGAGTGCCAGTGGAACCATAGATGAGTGCGATGCCATAAAGCAAGAAAGCCGATGCAAATGCACCCAGTAGGAAGTATTTCAAAGCCGACTCGACGGCAAAAATTCTTTTGCGGAAATATCCAGCAAGGACATAAAAGGTTATCGACATAAATTCAATGCCGATGAATAGCAACAGCAAATCGGCAGCGTGGGCAATCATCATCATTCCAGATGTCGATAGAATCACAAGCGAATAAAATTCCTTGTATTCAAATTCAGCTCTTTCATTATATTCACGTGCAGCAATGATTGTAAGTAGTGCGGAGAGGCTAAAAATTAAATCAAACACATAGGCATATCCATTATAGGCAAGCATACCCAAAGAAATTGGGAAACTCTCCAAGTGGATATTTTCGTAATTGCGGTAATAAAGCAAAACTGCAGCTGCAAATATTGTAATAACTAATGTTGCAATTGAAAGGATGTAGTTAATCTTTTTATTTTTGCCCGTTATTGCGTCAACAATAACTAAAATTATTCCCATAGCCGACAGAAACAGTATTGGGAATGCCAGAGTGAGTTCTTTTATGATTTCGTTTGCCATACTACTTACTGATTATTAGACTTAATTTGTTGATTTTGTTTGATTTCTGGTATTTCAGGCAAATCATAACGCTGTTTGCCGAATTTAATAAGTTCTAATTTATTGACAAGCTTCTTTGTAGAATTTTCTGAAATATGCAAAAAAGAGGAAGGATAAACCCCAATCCAAACGATGAAGACGACTACTGGCAAAAGTGTAGCCCACTCGCGTTTGTTGATGTCCTTAAGTGCAAGATTTGCGTGATTTGTAACAGTGCCGAACATCACACGGCGGAACATCCAGAGCAAATAGACAGCGGCAAAAATTACACCAGTAGCGGCAAAAATAGTGTACCAAATAGATTTCAAGAAAGGCGATTTGAATGCACCAAGGAGCGTAAGGAATTCGCCGATAAATCCATTTAGCCCAGGCAATCCAACCGAAGCAAGCATCGCAATTGCAAAAAATACAGTGAATACAGGCATAATACGAGCGATGCCGCCGAATTCTTCGATTTCGCGTGTATGGCGACGCTCGTAAAGCACGCCCACACAAAGGAAAAGCATACCAGTGGAAAGCCCATGATTGACCATCTGTATTATTGCACCTTGCAATCCTTCAACTGTCATAGAAAATATTCCCAGCACAACAAACCCCAAATGGCTCACTGAAGAATACGCAACAAGACGTTTAACATCGGATTGCACCATTGCAACAAGGGCACCATAGATTATACCAATTACGGCGAACCAGGAAATAAGCGAAGCAAACTGAAAACTTGCCTGCGGGAAAAGCTCCAAGTTGTAGCGGATCAAGCCATAGGTTCCCATTTTGAGCAAGACACCAGCAAGAATTACCGAGCCTGCGGTTGGTGCTTCTGTGTGCGCATCGGGCAACCAAGTATGAAGCGGGAATAGCGGCACTTTAATCAAAAACGATAAAGCAAATGCCCAGAAAAGCCATTTTTGATATTCAAGCGGAATAAATAGACTGTATTGACTGATTGTCAGATAATTCGTAGTAAATCCGTGTGGCATAAAGGCTAAATTGGAACCGACAAAACTGCCCAGCCAAATTATTCCTACAAGCATAAAAAGAGAGCCAACCATTGTGAATATGAAAAACTTCACAGTTGCATAAATTCTATCTTTTCCACCCCAAATACCTATGATAAAATACATTGGGATTAAAATCAGTTCCCAGAAAATATAGAATAAGAATAAATCCATTGCCACAAAAACGCCAGTCATCGCAAATTGCAAGAGCAACATCATTATGTAGTATTCTTTCTGCCTTTTCTTGATTGGCTCGAACGATGCATAAATTGCAATTGGTGAGATGAACGTTGTAAGAAGAACAAGCAACATCGACATCCCGTCTAAGCCAATGCGGAAGCCAGCATCGAGTGTTGGCACCCAAATAGCTTCATAATATAGCTGAATTTGAGGATTTAATGGATTAAATTTTAGTAGCAACAAAAGAGAAACTAAAAAAGTTCCAACTGAAAATAATAATGCTCCACGTTTTATTAAATTTGTTTGCTCTTTATTGATAAATAACAAAGTAAGAGCACCAACAATCGGTAAAAACAAAGTAACTAATAATTCAGTCATATCTATAATCTTAAAATTTCACACAAATTAAAAACCAGAAACAATCCAAATCAATATGCCAGCAATACCAGCAATCATCAGCAATGCATAATTTTGCACGATACCAGTTTGAAGGCGGCGTAAAAATTCAGCCAAGCTTGCAACAACCTTTGCCGAGCCGTTGACAGCACCATCGACGACTGCGACGTCAATTTTCTTCCACAAAAGCGAACGCGAACCATTTACAATTGGATCGACTATTAGATAGAAATAAATTTCATCGAGATAATATTTATTCCAAAGCAAAGTATAAGCTGATTAGAATTTTTCGGCAAGGCGACGAGGGCGGGAAAGCTTTTCGTCTTAGTAATAATTTATTGCAACTTTTATATCAATAAGTGCAACAGCTATTGCGATAGCAATGAATAAATATTCGATTGCGTGCAACTCGTGGTGCAAAGGCACTCCGAGCACGTTCTTGGCATTAGCAAAAATAGGATTTAGGAAATTTTCGAGCAAATTTGGATGGTGTGAGAACCAAAATCCAAGCACATAAGGTACACCCAAAAATCCACCGAAAACCGAGAGAAATGCCAATACAATAAGCGGTATTGTCATAGTTTTTGGTGATTCGTGTGGATGCACTTTGTGATGATCGAAGCGTTCATTACCAAAGAAAACAAGATAAACAAGGCGGAACATATAGAATGCCGTGAAAAAAGCCGCAATTGTCAGAATGAGCCAGGGCAGAAAACCGCCATTGCTATAAACTTCCCAAAGAATAGCATCTTTGGAGAAAAAGCCGCTGAAAAACGGCACACCAGCAATAGCAAGCGATGCCAAAAGGAATGTTTTATATGTTACGGGCATATATTTAGCAAGACCGCCCATTTTCTTAATGTTCTGCTCTTCGTGCATACCGTGAATGACAGAGCCAGCACCAAGGAAAAGCAATCCTTTGAAAAATGCGTGGGTCATCACATGGAAAACACCTGCAACATAAGCCCCTGCACCGAGAGCAGCAAACATAAACCCAAGCTGACTAACGGTTGAATATGCGAGCACTTTCTTGATGTCATTTTGTGTAATGCCAATTGTAGCCGCCCAGAATGCAGTAATTACACCAACAATAAGAACGACGTCCATTGTAATCGGTGCAAGCGAAAATAGGACTGAATTGCGTGCGATTAGGAAAATGCCAGCGGTAACCATCGTAGCTGCATGGATAAGTGCACTAACAGGTGTTGGACCCGCCATTGCATCGGGCAACCACACAGCAAGCGGAAGTTGAGCAGATTTGCCGGTACAGCCTAAGAATAAAAGCAATGTGATTGCTGTTATTAAACCAGAGTCGTAATATATGTTTTTGCCTAAGTATGCGACATCCTGCACGCCTGTATAGCTCAAAGTGCCGAAGTTTGTAAAAATAAGGAACATTGCGATAAGGAAGCCGAAGTCGCCAATACGGTTAACGATGAAAGCCTTATTTGCCGCATCGCCTGTCCAAGTGATTCGCACACCTGGGAACTGACGATCGTACCAAAAGCCTATAAGCAAATACGAAGCAAGACCTACGCCCTCCCATCCTAAGAAAGTTAGCAAGAAATTACTCGATAGCACAAGGTTGAGCATCATAAAAATAAATAGGTTCAAATACGCAAAAAAGCGTGCGAAGCTTCTATCGCCGTGCATATAGCCAATTGAGTAAACGTGTATGAGAAAACCAACCCCTGTAACAATCAGCGAGAATAGTATCGAAAGCTGATCTACTTGGTAGGAAACCTTCACAGCAAAGTCGCCTGTTGCAATCCAAGTGAATACATCCACAATGTATGGCTTTTTCAGATTTGTTGAAATTTTATGATTATTGATATGACTGAATTATTAGTTACTTTGTTTTTACCGATTGTTGGTG
>DAIPLL010000267.1:0-1176 GCA_036769265.1 Kapaibacterium sp. (SeqCode) | reverse complement strand
TATAATCATTCAGATGAGCCATTCCGCACAGCTTATTCTCACGAGCAATCACTAACAATTTCTGGCGGAGTGCCGCAATTTGATTACTTGATTAACGGTACTTATGCTCGCAACGAAGGCTATGTAATAGGTTCCTTGCTCGAAAGAACAAGCGTTCGTGCAAATATTGGGGCGCAAATTCTACCAGGATTTAACATTAAATCCAACAATAATTACATTATCACCAACAATGATTTGCCACAGGATGGATCGAATACATCAGGTATATTGCTTGGTGCATTGCGTACCCCACCTGAGTTTAACAATAAAATTTATTTGTATCCTGATGGTTCAATGCGTCGTTACGGAACGTATGATAATCCGATCTGGACGCTAAAATTCAATAAGTTTAATTCAAAAATCACTCGTTTCTTGCATTCCACAGATGCAAAATGGCAAGCTTTCGATTGGTTAAGCTTTAACGGTCGTGTCGGTTACGATAGATATTACTATCAAAATAATGAAAGATTGGCTGTCGGTAGTGCAGGTTCGCCGAATCGTCAGGGATCTATTTCCGATAGTCGTATCGATAATGAAAAAATCAATTTAGACTTCACAGCTAATTTGCAAACATATTGGCTCGATAATCAATTCTTTACAACATTTGTTCTTGGTGGACAGATTATTTGGGATTATCGCACATCGAATTTTGGAGAAGCAACAAGTACAATTCCATTCTTTGATATGCTCGCAGCTGGTGCAACACGAGATGCTGGTTCGAGCCGTTATGAGAAGAAAACAGTTGGTACATTTGCACAGTTAACTAATACTTGGCTCGAAAAATTATCATTAACTCTTGCTTTGCGTCGCGATGGTAGCTCAACATTCGGCGAAGCAGAGAAATTCCACTATTATCCAAAAGTAAGCGGTTCTTATGTTTTGAGCAATGAAAGTTTCTGGACTGATTTGAAGCCAATATTCTCCAACGTTCGTTTGCGTGCATCTTGGGGCGAAGCTGGATCGCCAACATTACCTGATGTATATGCAACCAACTTCCTCTATGGTGTAGCTGGATTCTTCGATCCTTGGGGACGCTCGACAACTGCTTCACGTTCTGGTTTCATCGGTATTAAGCCAGGCGGAGGAACCTCTGCTGCAGATTACCTCGTTGCAGGTGCTAAGGACATTAATCCCGAA
>DAIPLL010000266.1:0-1177 GCA_036769265.1 Kapaibacterium sp. (SeqCode) | reverse complement strand
ATCTATTTTGTATATCATAGATGATTCACCAAGCATACCGTAATTAAGTAGGTAATATTCATCTTTAATTTTTAATATCTCGCCATGTTCGATAGCTTGATGCTTGGATATTTCATATGGATAATAATAAACACTGTATAGTCTTAGGTAATTAAATAGAAAAAAAGCTATGTAAAATAAAACTCTCATAATATTTTTTCTAATTGACAAACTGCAATTGCAGCAATCCCTTCGTTGCGTCCGATTGCACCAATCCTTTCGTTTGTAGTAGCTTTAATATTGACCTTGCTTACATCAATTTGGCAAGCATCAGCTATATTTTTCTTCATTTCATTTTTAAAGTTTTTAATTTTAGGTTTTTCTAATATCAATGTTGCATCAATATTTACAATTTTAAATTCATTTTCGATTTTGCTGATAATTTCTTTTAGTAGTTCAATCGAAGAAGCATTTTTGAATTTTACATCCGTATCGGGAAAATGCTCTCCAATGTCGCCAAGACCAGCCGCTCCTAATATAGCATCCATTATTGCATGGAGCAAAACATCACCATCACTGTGGGCAACGGTTCCAAAACCGACTTCAAAATGAACACCTCCTAAAATCAAAGTTTCGCCTTCTTTCAATTGATGAATATCATAACCGATTCCAACCATAATTGCTCCTATTTAATATTATAAGCTCGTAAGATACCTTGATAAAGCCAATTTGCTATAGCTTGACGGTTAAGCGGTTCAATTAGCCTAATTTGATCTAAAGGATTTTGAATATTTCCGAGTTCAATATAAACACCCGTTGGAATAGCGTTCTTCAAAGTAAACAAGTTGCGTGCTTGTACAGTTCCACGATAGCCACGTCCTGGCTGATTTTTGTCGTATTTTTCACGAATAGTTTGCAAAAGCGTGTTGCAAAAAAATTTTCCTTGCTCACTATCGGCTAAATGATAAAAAAATATGTCAATTCTTTTATCTGTAATTCTCGAATCAACGTGAATCTCGATTAACAAATGGTTTGTGCCTTTTCGGTTGAATGTTCTGTATATTTCATTAACAAGATCAGTGCGCTGTTTTAATCTTATAGTTTGAATACTTGAAATTGTGTCCCCATTTAGTAATTTCTCAGTGCCAGATTTTTTAAGGAACTTTTCATCAGAAATTTCATCATCTTCATCTTGCAC
>DAIPLL010000265.1:0-1197 GCA_036769265.1 Kapaibacterium sp. (SeqCode) | reverse complement strand
TATTGACACAATTTGGCAAATTCCAGAAATAATTTTATCCGACAGTATAGTCTCTTATGGTATCACAAAAAGCATTATATTTTTTTTCTTTTGCATACACCTGAAATTTACAATAATTCCTATGTTGATATTGCTTTAAAAGTTAAGTGGCTGGCTTGCAAGGAAAAATGTATACCAGGAAGCTCTGATTTAAATTTTAAATTAAATTTTTCAAGTGTAGGAATAAGAAATTTAGAGTTTGAAGATATTTTTAAGGATATTCCATTGAAACTGCCTGATTTATTCACTGCATTTGTTGAAAATAACGCATTGAACATTATAATACCAGAAAATTATAAATTTAGCACGAATTCAAGATTTATTCCATATATCGAGGGACTTATTGATCATTTAGCTGAACAAAAAATCACAGAGCAAACAATAATTGCACCGCTCGATAGATTTCATATAGAATTGCCAGAATTTTTTAAAGCAATTTTGATCGATAATAAAAAAGCATACGAAATTAATGTTAAAACAATTTTTTAGGAGAATTGAAATGAATATTCTATTAGCAATTTTTGGAATTATTGGATTATGTATGATAGCAGGAAATGTCAATGCAGCAGAGAATGCACAGATTGATGCATCTGCACCTGATTTTACACTGAATGATTTAGATGGAAAAACTCATAAGCTATCGGATTACAAAGGTAAATATGTCGTGCTTGAATGGATTAATTTGGATTGCCCATTTGTAAAAAAACATTACGACAGCGAAAATATGCAAAAATTGCAGCAAAAATACGCCGAGAAAGGGATAATCTGGCTTGCAATTTGTTCCTCAGCACCGGGCAAGGAAGGCAATTTACCAAAAGATGAAGTAAAAAAACGGCTTGCAAATTACAAAGCTAATCTCAAAGCTTACTTAATTGATGAAAGCGGGAAAGTGGGCCGAATGTATTCAGCCAAAACCACACCACATATGTACATAATCTCGCCTGAAGGAGTTCTTATTTATGCAGGTGCCATCGATAGTATTCGCTCAACAGATAAATCCGACGTTGATAAAGCAGAAAATTACGTAGATAAGGCACTTAATGAAGCTCTTGAAGGTAAACCCGTATCTACTAAGGTTACTCAACCGTATGGATGCTCCGTAAAATATTAATTATTAGAATCAATAGACTTAACTGCAAAGAATTGCTGCTCCTATTC
>DAIPLL010000057.1:0-8874 GCA_036769265.1 Kapaibacterium sp. (SeqCode) | reverse complement strand
TTACCATACATTCCACATCTTCCATAGAGAACAATCCGTCGTCAGTAATATCATTGTTATTTAAATTAAGCTTTTCTGATATATGCTGTAATATTTCTTGACCACCACGCAACATACAAGAAACATTTGTACAAACTTGAACGTGATACTTACCTGGTTTCTTTTTGTGATACATTGTGTAAAAAGAAACTACACCTTCAACAGTCGAAAGTGGCACATTAAGCAATTCCGAAACGTATTTCATTACATCAGTGGAAATCCAACCGAATTTATTTTGAGCAAGCCATAGCACTCCCATCAAAGCTGCTTGTTGTTGTGGATACTTTTTCTTTAAATTTTCAACTTTTACAAGTTCTTCTTCATTGAATTTTATTTCCATTTGATTATCCTTTCTTAATTCGACGAATAAAGACCTTTATTGAAAGCCAATGTTTTAGTGCAGTCAATAATTAATGTGCATTTGATACTTTAATTTTTTTCGAAAACACATCATATTCATTAAGTTCTATTTTTTCAAGCAATCTATAATAAATTGCATCCATAATTTCTGCTGATACTATTGTTGGTTTCTCATCAGGACGTAAGAACTGACGTGCTCGGTGAAAATATTCTCTTGCACGCTTTGTTTCAAAATTCATAAGCTCGATAAAATTCTCGTTATAAACTTCATTAATCAAATCTTCCTCTGAATAGTCGAAACGCTTTAAATCCTCCTGTGGTATGTAGATATAACCCCTATCTTTATCTGTTTTTATGTCTCTAAGTATGTTTGTAAGTTGAAGCGCATAACCTAAGTTTATTGCATAATTTTTTGTATCTTCATATTTATAACCAAAAATTTCAATACTTATCAAGCCAACGACACTTGCAACGCTATAGAGATACTCTTTCAGTTCTTCAAAAGTATTGTATCTTTTTTGGAATAAATCTCTTCTGCATCCATCTATTAGAGTTAGAAAGTACTGCTTTGGAATTGCAAATCTATCAATTACTCTGATGAATGGGGCAAGCAACGGACTTGTAATGGAGTTGTTGTAAATCTTTTCAATTTCGTTTTCCCACCAATTAAGTCTTTCGAGTTTTCTTTGTATTTCTTTCGGATTATTGTTTGGAGTATTGTCAACAATTTCATCAATGTAACTACAAAAAGCATAAATCGAACATATTGCGTTGCGTTCGTCCTTAGGCAAAATGGAAAATGATAACTGAAAGTTTGAACGCTCCTTCTTTGGAACATCTACCTTTTCGTGATTGGCTAATATTTCTGGTGTTATAATTTCCATTTTAAAAAAAGCTTTTTATAATCATTTTTAACTTATCAATCTTTGTTAATTCAGGCCTTGTTTCAATTATATTTTCTTTAAGACGAACAACTTTATCAAGAATTATTTCACCGCCGTTAATTATCATACTTATTTCAAACTTTAAACGTTTTGAATTAATTATTTTTAACAAATTTTTACCTTCATTAAACAAATTACTTGTTAGTAAATATAATTCTTTCAATGATTTATACAAAATACTTTTTTTCTCATTATTAAGCAAATTTTGAAGATTGATCTCCGGTATGTAATCTTTAGGTATGTAAATCCTACCTATTTTTTTATCCACCGAAATATCTTGGAAAAAATTTACAAGTTGCAAAGCAGTGCAAATTTTATCAGATAGCTCAGCTTTTTCTTCGTCGAATTCGTTAAAAAGCCTTAAAACCAATTCTCCCACGGGATTGGCAGAATATTTACAATAATTAAGTAAATCATTAAGCGTTTCAGGTTGTTTAAAATATATATCATTTTTGAAAGCAATAGTTAACTTTATAAATGGTTCAGCTGGTAATTGCAAGTCTTGGACTGTTCTTTTCAAAGCAAGAAATAATGGACTGTATTTACTATTAGTGAATGCCTCTCTGGCACTATAAGCTAAAAAATCCAATAGATGTGTGGCTAATTCTTTATTTTCAACGCCAAGCCTATCGCCCAAATCGTCCGCTATTCTGCAAAATGAATAAATTGCGTAAAAATGATTTCTGTAAGGTTTTGCAATAGCTAAGGAAGCAACAGGAAAATTTTCGTAATGACCAAGTGTTATTTTTTTACAGAAATTATATGCTTCAGAAAGACTTTTAGTTTGAAATTTACCTCCATCATTTTCCAATAAATCGATAATCTCATCCGTGCTTAATTGCATAAATTAGCCTGTATATTTTGGAAGAGTAATGAAAAATTTTGTCCCTACTCCTTTTTGGCTTTCAACTGATATATGACCATTCAATTTATCAAGTAATTCTTTACAGAGAATAAGACCAAGTCCTGTGCCTTTTTCGTTGTTTGTACCAAGCGTTGTGTAATGTTTTTCGATTCGGAAAAGTGAGTTCAGCGCTTCTTCATCCATCCCGATGCCGTTGTCTTCTACACAAAATGTAAGCTCCTTAGTCGTTACATTTTGGACGTATAACTTTACGTATCCATTAATATTAGTGAATTTAACAGCATTTGAAATTAAATTTCGTAGCAATGTATTTAATAAATTTTTATCCGATAAAACGTACAAACTTTCATCCACTTCATTAATCAATGAAATTTGCTTTTTATCAGCTTGATGTTTGGAAAGATTAAGATTTACATCAATATTTCTTTTTAGATTAAGCGGTTCTATATTTAATTCAATTAATCCACCTTGCAAGCGCGACCATTCAAGAAGGTTTATAAGCAACTCATAAATATTTTTTGCTGAGCTATTCATTGCATCTGCCATTACAACAATTTCTTCTTTAGTTAGATCATCAATATCTTTACTAATAACTTCCGTAAGCCCCATAAAGCCTGTAAATGGGCTTTTCAAATCGTGTGCAATAATCGAGAAAAGCTTATCTTTGCTGTGATTTATATTTTTAAGTTGTTCAGCCGACACAATTAGTTCGTAATTTAAATCCATAATTTCGTTAGCCAGTTCTTCGATTTTAGATTTCGAAGATTTAAGTTCAGCGATAAGTTTTTCTCGTTCTTCCTCGTATAATTTCTTTTCGGTAATGTCTTTTAAAACACCTTCAATGAATTGTATATTTCCATTTAAGTTGCGAACTGCACGAGCGCTATCTTGCACCCAAAGGATTTTACCACTTGGTGTGCGCATTTGCAACTCTGCATAAACGACATTGTTTTTCTCTATATTTTGTAGCCATCTATCGTGATCAGCTAAATTAAAGTAAAGAGACTTGCCATCAATTTTGTAAAGCTCATCTTTGGAATTCAATTCAAGCATTTTAAGAAGTTCTTGATTTCCATCGATGAATCTTCCGTCAGGTGTGGTGATGTATAATCCCAATGGAATACGTTCAAACAAACTGCGGTATTTTGCTTCGCTTTCTGCCAGTTTCATTTCGGCACGTTTGCGTGCAGTTATATCGTGTATAATACCTTCGTAGCCAGTTTTCTTTCCAAATGAATCTTTACGAATATTGCCAGAAATAAGACAACTCAAAATTTGACCATTTTTATTTATTAACTGAGCTTCGTAATTTTTTACATATCCATTATTTTCAATTTCAGTGAAAAATCCCATTCTATCAGTATAATTTGCAAATAAATCTTTGAAACTAATTTCGAAAATTTCATTTTTGGTATATCCAAGCAAAATTAGCATTGAATTATTGCAAGCTTGAATGTTACCTTCTTTGTCAGCAAAGAAAATTGCATCAAGTGAATTTTCAAATAAATGATAATACCGTTCCTGAGCTTCTTTGAGTGCCTGCTCGGAGGCAATAAGTTTTCTTTCTGTAAGAATTCTATCAACTGTATTTAAAACAACAGAAGGCAGAAAATCAAGAAAATTCAAATCCTTAACAATATAGTCTCGTGCACCGCGCTTCATCATTTCTACTGCTACATGCTCGTTACCAAAAGCCGTCATTGTTATAAACTCAACTTTGTAGCCTTCCTTTCGTAATGTGTCAATTACGTCGAAGCCGTTCATATCAGGCAGGTTGTAGTCGAGCAATAATAGCCCATTATCTGTGCTTTTATAAAGAGAAATGCCTTCTTCTCCGAGCATTGTAGAAATAACTTCGAACCCTAATTTCCTCAGTGAATCTTCAATGACAAGTAATTGATTATCATCATCTTCTACGACGATGATTTTCATATCTTTTCTTTCGTGAATATTACGACTTTCTTTCATAAAATTTGTGAAATTAACATTACTATAAAATTAATTTATAAATTATAAAATTGAAAAAAAAATTAAAGTTTGCTATTTCTATTTTTTGGAACAAAATTTGTTGTTTTAGATTATTTATTATGGAGAAAGTCTATGACAAATGAAAGAATAAACGTAACAAAGCCATTTCTTCCACCATTGGAGGAATTTATGCCATTTTTAGAGGATATTTGGAAGGAAAAATGGCTTACAAATAATGGTAAGTATCACCAAATTTTAGAACAAGAACTGGCTAATTACTTAGGTGTGAAATATATCTCGCTTTTTGCCAATGGAACGCTTGCACTCATAACGGCACTACAAGCTTTACGAATTGGTGGGGAGGTGATTACTACGCCGTTCAGTTTCGTTGCAACTACACATTCGCTCTGGTGGAACAATATTAAACCAGTCTTTGTTGATATAGAGCCAAACACATTTAACATAGATCCCGAAAAAATTGAAGTCGCAATCACACCTCGAACATCAGCTATTTTACCTGTGCACGTTTATGGGAATCCTGCAAATGTCGAAGCTATCCAAAATATCGCTGATAACTATGGTTTGCACATAATTTATGATGCCGCACATAGTTTTGGCGTGCGTTTCAATGGAACTTCAATTCTCAATTACGGTACTCTTTCGGTGCTTAGCTTTCACGCCACGAAAGTTTTCACGACTTTCGAAGGTGGAGCGATTGTCTCCCACGATCAGACGACTAAAAAAAGAATCGACAACTTGAAAAATTTCGGTTTCGCTGGTGAAACAACAATTGTTGCACCGGGAATAAATGCAAAAATGAATGAATTCCAAGCAGCACTTGGTCTTTTACAGCTCAAGTATTTGCCTCAAGCTATTGAAAATCGAAAAATAGCTACAAATCGTTACCGTGAACTTTTGAAAAATGTCCCTGGAATAACTTTTCTGAATGATTTACCTTATGTTGAGCATTCGTATTCTTATTTCCCGATATTAATTCATCCCGATGAGTGCGGTAAATCACGTGATGAGGTTTATAATAAATTGAAAGAATTTAATATTTTTACTCGTAGATATTTTTATCCATTGATTAGCAATATCCCTACATATCGCGGTTTGGATTCCGCAAAACCTGAAAACTTGCCTGTGGCTAATCGCATAGCACAAGAAGTTTTATGCCTGCCGCTTTATTCTGAAATTGGAGATAAAGTAGATTATGTTGTCGAAAAATTAATTGAAGTTTTGAAAAATTGATATGCTTTTGGTAAAATATTTTTCTATAAAATACTTCTAAAAAGTACTTATCTTAATTAAGTGTATTAATTGCGATGTATTAACTTCTGTTTTATTTTAGCGGAGGCAATTATGTTGAAACTAACTTATGTTAGCCATTCGACTTTTATTTTAAACGATGGAGCTAACACTATTGTTATTGATCCATTTTTCACGGGGAATCCCACTGCAACAATCCCAATGAATGAAGTAAAACCCAATTGGATAGTTCTCACTCATGCTCACGGTGATCATCTTGGCGATGCTCTTACTCTTGCAAAACAACATAATGCAACAATTATAGCAGTAAATGAGCTTGCTAATTATTGTGCGGCAAATGGTTGCAAAGCCCATAATATGCATATTGGTGGTGCCTATAATTTCCCATTTGGACGGCTTAAATTTACGATTGCTCACCATGGATCTTCAACTAACGACGGACAGTATATGGGCGAACCAGCTGGTGTTGTTATTGCTATGGGTGGTAAAACTATCTACCACACTGGCGATACCGGACTTTTCCTTGATATGAAGTTAATTGGCGAACTTAATCCCATTGATATTTTCCTTGTGCCGATTGGTGATAATTTTACAATGGGCATCGACGATGCTATACAAGCAACAAAATTCGTTGATCCAAAACTTGTTATCCCAATGCACTATAACACATTTCCGGTGATTCAGGCTGATCCATTTGAATTTAAAGATAAAGCTGAAAAAGTCGGCAAAAAATGTGTTGTTATGCAATATGGCGAAACTATTGATTTTGATGATTAATAAGGAGTTATAATGCAACTTGAAGCTATTCAAAAAGCACTTAAAGAAGCTAATATTGATGGTTGGCTTTTCTATGATTTTCATAATCGTGATGCAATCGCTCACAGAATTTTGAATATCGATACTAAAAGATTTACTTCACGACGCTGGTTCTATTACATTCCAGCCGAAGGTACACCCAAAAAACTTGTTCATAGCATCGAAACATACAAATTAGCTCACCTTCCCGGAGAGCAATATGTATATCTTCCTTGGGAACAACAGCACGCTTTGTTACGGGAGATTTTAGCAGATGTCAAAAAAATTGCTATGCAGTATTCTCCGATGAATGCAATTCCCTACGTGTCCATTGTCGATGGTGGCACAATAGATTTAATCCGTAGTTTCGGAATTGAAGTTGTTTCGAGTGCTGATTTAGTTAGCATTTTCGAGTCTCATCTTTCGATGGAAGATTTTGAAACCCACCGTAAAGCTGGTATTCTAATGCAGGAGATTAAAAATGCTGCTTTTAAAGAAATAGCTCATCGTATTCGTTCAGGTAAGCAACCAAAAGAGTATGAAATTCAGGAGTTTATGCATAATTTGATGCGCCAAAACAATCTTGCTTGGGGCGATGGTCCCGTTGTTGCAATCAATGAACACGCTGCTGATCCGCATTTCGAACCAACTCCTGAAAATAGCTATACTATGCAAATAGGCGATTTGGTGCTTATTGATCTATGGGCTAAGCTTGACCAACCAAGAAGTATCTTTTATGACATCACTTGGATGGGATTCATCGGTGAAACTGTCCCTGAAAAAATCGAAAGTTTATTCTCAATCATTGCTAAAGCTCGAGATACTGCTTATAATTTAGTGAAAGAGCGATTTGCATCGAACACGCCTGTTTATGGCTGGGAAGTTGATAAAGCCTGTCGCGAAGTTGTCGAACAAGCCGGTTTCGGAAAATACTTCATTCACCGCACAGGACACAACATCGGCGAACAAGTTCACGGCAATGGCACTCATATTGATAATCTTGAAACTAAAGACCTGCGCCGCATTATTCCCGGATCCTGCTTCTCAATCGAACCTGGTATCTATATTCCTGACGAAAAATTAGGCTTCCGTACTGAAATTGATGTATTCGTAACTGATGACGGAAAAGTTGAAGTTATTGGCGATATTCAGCAAAAAGTAATTCCGATTATGAGTCTTTAATTTAATAAATTAAAACAGGGCTTAGCTTTTGTTCATATGAGCCAGCCCTGTTTTTATTGAGAATGTTTTTAATCTATTCTGTACGGCTCTGAAGTTGCTTTGCTTTTGCACGTGAAAGTTGTCTCATTGGCATTCCCGAGTGCATATCGTCAAACTTAAATTGTCTCATAAGCTCGGCAAGTTGGTTAGTCATTTTAGCAAGATCATCAGCAGTATGTGCAACTTCTTCAACATGTTGAGCTGATTCAGCTGTTACTTTGGATATAGATGTTACATTTTTCGAAATTTCTTCGCTTGTTGCTGATTGTTCTTCGCTTGCAGCAGCAATTTGATTAATCATATCAATTACTTCTTGAGTAGAAGCTAATATTTGCTGCAACGATTGTCCTGCTTTATCAGCAAGTTCTATACCGCTATTGACTTCTTCATTGCCTTTGTTCATAGCATTCACTGCGGCTTCAGTTTCGCTCTGTATGCCTTTGATCATTACGGCGATTTGTTTGGTTGCTTCTGTTGTACGTTCTGCTAATTTGCGAACTTCATCGGCGACAACTGCAAAACCACGTCCCTGCTCACCTGCTCGTGCTGCTTCAATTGCAGCATTAAGTGCAAGCAAGTTCGTTTGGTCAGCTATATCATCAATTACTGAGATAATTTCGCCAATTTGTTTACTCGATTCACCAAGTTTTTGGATATTCTCAGCAGAATTTTTTACAACTTTTGCTATATCGCGCATTTTGTTGACTGTTAATGTTACAATTTGACCACCTTCTTTTGCAATGCGCCCGTTTTCTTTAGCGACTTCAGCAGTACGACTTGCCGACATTGCATTTTCTGTAATTGTTCTCGACATCTCTTCGACTGCTGTTGCAACATCATCAGCTTGAGCACTTTGCTCTTGAGTTGCTGCTGCAAGTCCTTCGGCTGTTGCCGAAATTTGCATAGCAGAGCTTGCAGTGTTTTGAACAGCTTCGTTTACCTGTCGGATAAGTTCGCTTAATGAGTCTCCGAGCATATTCAAATCATTCTTTAATTTTGCCAGATCGCCTTTGTAATTACCGATCATTCTAATTGTTAAATCACCTGTTGCCATTACGGCTAAGACTTCGCTTGCTTCTTGAATCGGTTCTATTACATAATCCAGAGTTTTATTAACACCATCGACAATACGGCGGAAATCACCCTGGTGACGGCTTGCGTCAGCACGTGTATCGAGTTTGCCATCTTCAGCAGCTTTTGCAAGCATAAGTGCATCGTTTATTAATAATTGAACAGCATCAATACAAGTATTCAAATTATTTTTAATTTCATTGAAATCACCTTTGTATTCATCAGTGATTTTCGGAGGTATATCACCTTTGGAGATACGATCAATATATTCAGAAGCAACGTTAAGCGGACCAATTACAGCATCTAATGTACTGTTAAAACCACGCACGATATTTTGATATT
>DAIPLL010000264.1:0-1207 GCA_036769265.1 Kapaibacterium sp. (SeqCode) | reverse complement strand
TTTCAGAATTCTGTAAATATTTGCCTTTCTTTTGGTCTAAATTTTATTTCACGGTCATATTTTTCAATTATAGTAATTGTATTGAAATCAGTACCGAAACCGCTGTGTGGTGTATTAGCTTGATTTGCTACAATAAGATCGCAATATTTCTCCTGAAGTTTTTTTCGAGCATTTTTTAATAAATCTTCAGTTTCTAAGGCAAAACCGACAATAAATTGATTTGTTTTGCTTTTCCCCATTTCTGCAAGTATATCTTTAGTACGGACAAGTTTCAGGATTAAATCATCGCCAATATCTTCTTTTTTTAATTTTAAAGAATGCTTTATTTCGGGTGTAAAATCGGCTACTGCTGCTGCAAAAATAGCAATATCCACATTCGGAAAAAATTTTTGAACTTCGTTGAACATTTCTTCGGCTGAAGTAACTGGAACGAAATGAACATTCTCAGGTGGTGCAAGTTGTGTTGGTCCTGAAACTAAAATAACATTTGCACCGAGCTTGTTTGCAATATTAGCCAAAGCATATCCCATTTTACCTGTGGAGAAGTTAGAAATAAAGCGGACGCTATCGATTTTTTCAACTGTCGGACCAGCAGTAATGAGAATTGACTTGTTTCTAAGTTTTTCAAGTGCTTGAAATTTCATCTTGTTTTTAAGCTGTTCGAGTTCAAGTTCAGCATTCCATTTATCTTTTTCTAAGCTTTCATCAATTGATTCGAGAGGTTTTTGCAAGATTTCATCAATTTTGCAGTAATATCTTTCGCTCGATAATGCACTTATAATATATTCAACAAGCACAGGAATTTCAGGCAAGCGTCCTGGACCGATAAGTCCACTTGCGAGTTCGCCTTCGGCAGGTGGAATAATGATATTTCCGAATGAAGCTAAAATTTTCACGTTATTTTGAGTTGCAGGATGCTGCCACATATCGAAATCCATAGCTGGTGCAATAAGCAAAGGCTTCTCAGGTGGCAATGCCATAGCAACACAAACAAGTGCTGTATCACTCTGACCGTGTGCAATTTTGGAAAGTGTTGAAGCAGAACAAGGTGCGATAATCATAGCATCAGCCCATTGAGCTAACTGAACATGCCAAGCACCACTTGTTTGCTTAATATCAGAGAACATTTCAACGACAATAGGATGACGGCTCAGGCTTTCAAGAGTTGTTTGTGTAATAAATTTTGTTGCCGAAGGCGTCATTACAA
>DAIPLL010000056.1:0-8880 GCA_036769265.1 Kapaibacterium sp. (SeqCode) | reverse complement strand
CCGAGAGTTTGAACGATTTATTTTACTCATCGAGTTCAAATAATGTATTTGTAGATAAAGATGGGCGTTTGCATTTACTAATTACTAAACAAAATGATACTTGGATGGGTGCTTACATCGAGAGTTCCGATAGTTTCGCTTTTGGTTCTTTTTTTATTGATTTGGAAACAAAAGTAAATGAAATTGATCAGAACAGTTTTGTTCAATTTTCTGTTAAAAGAGAAGGTAGAAATATTCAAGGGATGACAGAAGCGGGAATAAACATCTATGGCAAACCTATATATCTTGAGAAGCAATATATTGAATATTATCTTTACACTACTGAACATAAATTTGCATTGCTTAAAAATCCAGTAATCGAAGAAAATTATTACAAGGAAAATTTGAAGCATTCGATTCAAATCAGTGCCGATGCTATTGGCTATTCGACCCAATTAGATAATCGCAATATTTATTGGCACACAGTCCAAAAAGGCAAAAAGGTAAAATCGGAAAATGAAGACGAAATAGTTTATAGCAAAACAGGAATACCGCTGAAAATTGCTGTTGGATACTTTTTAGATAGTTTTGCTGATAGCCCGAAAAAAGATTTAGCGGAAATTATAATCAAAGATATTCGGTTTAATGCAACATCAACAAATTTAGCAAAAGCACGATGACAAATGCTGTAACTGTATCGCAACTGACACAAGCAATAAAACGGACTCTGGAGTTAGCTTTTGATTCAGTTTGTGTTGAAGGAGAAATCTCAAATTTTAAACTTCATAGCTCGGGACACCGATATTTTAACCTGAAAGATAGCACTGCCGTTATAAATTGCGTTATGTGGGCAAGCCGTCATTTAAACTTAGAATTAAAGGACGGGATGAAAGTTGTAATCACAGGGCGAGTTACAGTTTTTGCACCACAAGGCAAATACCAAATTGAAGTTGAGGAAATCAAAGCAGCAGGTCTCGGCGATCTATATTTAGCATTCGAAGCACTGAAAGAGAAGCTAAGCAAGCTCGGTTATTTTGAGCAGGCTCGCAAGAAGCCGCTTCCCAAGCTGCCACTACACATTGGCATCGCAACATCGCCGACAGGTGCAGTAATCCGTGATATGCGAACAACCATTGAACGGCGATTTCCTAAATGCACGATTTATTTTCGCCCAACATTAGTGCAAGGTGAAGTAGCCGCAGAAGATATTGCCAAAGCTATCAAAGAGCTCGAAGCAACTCCAGCAGAAGTTATAATTATTGGGCGTGGCGGCGGTTCTATTGAGGACCTTTGGTGCTTTAATACTGAAACAGTTGCTAATGCTATATATAACTGCTCGAAGCCTATTATTTCGGCTGTTGGTCACGAAACTGACTACACAATTTCTGATTTCGTCGCTGATTGCCGTGCTGCAACTCCAACAGCTGCTGCCGAACTTGTTACACCATATCCTTTAGAAAAATTGCTCGAAGATTTGACATTATATAAATTTAAAATCGGCAGGTTGCTTAAAAATGATATTCGTCAAAAAAGAAATTTAATAGAAATTAATTTCGGAAAACATCTTAAGAAAATGTTACAGGATAGACTTGCATTTTATAATCAGTTGCTTGATTCAATAAATTTGGATAAGCTAATGCTTAATAAAATTCAAAGCGTAAAAAATCGTCTTTATTATTACGAAACTGTTATCAGTTCATATAATCCATCTTTACCACTTGATAGGGGATTTGCATTATTGAAACACAAAGGGAAAATTATAAATGTCGATGAGCCCATCTCAGGTTTTAAAAATGTTGAGATTATCAGAAAATTTGACACTGCAAAGGCAAAAATTGAGCAAGTTTTACCAAAAAGTTTATTTTAAAGGAGAATTATGAAAAAAAATTTTAAATTGGAACAAAAATTAGATCGAATGCAAGAAATTTCTCAAAAGTTGGAAGAAGGGACTCTCCCACTCGATGAATTGCTTCAATTGTATGAAGAGGGTATAAAACTTTCGCAAGAATGTAGAAAATACTTAGATGAAGTTGAGTTGAAAATAGAGACAATATCTAATCAATTGGAGCAAGAAGATAGTAACGAAGAATAATATATTATTTTTTTTGAAATTAAGAATTTTTTAATTAAATTGAAAATAAACAAGCTTTAAATCAGACACAATCCTTGAAAAATTTCATTTGTTAATATAATAGTAGGTTTCTATGTCATCAAACAACAATCACATTGATGGGAATGGTGCTGAAAACTCACGCTCCATTGATGTAAACGAGCTTAAATCCAAACGAATTGCTGAGCTTACTAACATTGCCAAGAATCTTGGGATAACAAATTTCAGCGATCTTACAAAACAAGAATTAATTTTGAAAATCATCGAAGCGCAGGCAACCGTTCAGGTGAAGGATCAGCAATCCGATGGACTTATTACAAGCGAAGGTGTGCTGGAGGTTTTGCCCGATGGGTATGGCTTCTTGCGTTCGCCTGGGTATAATTATTTGCCGTCGCCTGATGATATATATGTATCACCATCGCAGATAAAGAAATTTTTCCTTCGAACAGGCGATACAATTCGTGGGCAAGTGCGTCCACCGAAAGATCAAGAGAGATTTTTCGCACTTTTAAAGGTTGAAACCATTAACTATTTGCCACCAGAAAACATACGCGAAAGAACAATTTTCGATAATTTGACTCCACTTTATGCCAATAGCAGAATAAAACTGGAGCGGCAGCCAAGCGAATACTCTATGCGTGTTGTCGATTTGCTTTGCCCTATTGGTAAAGGGCAGCGTGGTTTGATTGTTTCACCACCGAAATCAGGTAAAACTATACTTTTGCAGCAAATCGCAAACAGCATAACGACTAATCACCCAGAAATTAAGCTAATTGTGCTGCTTATAGATGAGCGCCCAGAAGAAGTTACCGATATGGAACGCTCAGTGAAAGCAGAAGTTGTTGCCTCAACATTCGATGAGCCACCAGACCGTCACGTTCAGGTTGCCGATATGGTGCTCGAAAAAGCAAAGCGTCTGGTAGAAGCAAAGCAAGATGTTGTGATTTTGCTGGATTCCATCACTCGCCTTGCAAGAGCAAACAACACAGTTGTTCCGCATTCGGGTAAAATACTTTCAGGTGGTGTCGATGCAAATGCTTTGCACAAACCTAAGAGATTTTTCGGTGCAGCACGAAACGTTGAAGAAGGCGGCTCGCTTACGATTATAGCAACAGCTTTAATTGAAACAGGCAGCCGTATGGACGAAGTAATTTTCGAGGAATTCAAAGGCACAGGCAATATGGAAATTGTGCTCGATCGCCGACTTGCGGAACGCCGAATTTTCCCTGCAATTGATGTGAATCGTTCTGGCACACGCCGCGAAGAACTCCTGCTCGAACCAGATGAACTCAACAGAATTTGGATATTGCGAAAAGTGCTAAGCGAGCTAAATCCAGTTGAAGCAATGGAATTTTTGCTCGATAGGCTAAAAACACGCAAAACTAATCGCGAATTTCTAAATTCGATGAATAGCTAAAAAAATGGCTGCTCTAATTTGGGCAGCCATTTTAATTTTAAAATATTTTTTTGAAAGAATAACTAAAAGTTTCGTATTTAATGAATTATTAAGATAACAAAGTAAGCTCTCCCCCTTACTAATATTCTTGTGGCAATGATTGCAATTCTTTGTATGTTATAACCGGACCATCTTTGCAAACATAGTATGGTCCAACTGCACAATGACCACACTTTCCAATGCCGCATTTCATTCGATTTTCGAGCGTTGTAAATATATTTTCTTCATTAAAACCGAGCTCGAATAACACAGGCAATGTTAGCTTGATCATTATCGGTGGACCGCATACTGCTGCAATTGTGTTTTCTGATTTTGGGCTTGCTTCTTTCAATATTGTTGGTACGAAACCTACTTTTCCTTTCCAATCAGGTGTCTCGCCACCGGGATCAACAGTTGTTATAAGATTTACGTCTGAGCGGTTATTCCATTCTTCGAGTTCGTGCTTATAGACTAAATCTTGAACACTTCTTGCTCCATATAGAATAGTTATATCGTTGAAATTTTCGCGTAAATCAAGGCAGTTCCAAATTACACAACGGAGCGGTGGCAAGCCAATTCCACCAGCAATAAAAAGCAGATTTTTTCCTTTCCAGTCGTCAATTGGGAAAGTATTGCCATAAGGACCTCGAAAACCAATTTCATCGCCTTCTTCGCAATTTGCAAGCGCCTTGGTGACACGTCCAGCAACGCGAAAAGTGCATTCTATATATCCTTTCCTCGTCGGCGAAGAAGCAATGCAAAAGGTGCTCTCGCCTTCGCCAAAAACAGAATACTCACCGAATTGACCTGCTTTAAAGCTGAATTTTTCTTCATCTTGCGGATTTTTGAATTTCAATCTATACGTACGGACTAATGGAGCTTCTTCGGTAATTTTTTCTATGAACATTCTATAAGGCAAATACATATTTTCCATTGCTATACCTCCATAATTGCTTTAACTTGATCGATTATGCTTAAAGAAGCTGGACAATTCCTGCTACAGCGCCCACAACCAACGCAAGATAATGTCCCAAACTGCTCATCTGTGTATAGGAACTTATGTAGCACTCGGTTTCTCCATCTTTCGCTTTGCTTTTCGCGAGGGTTATGACCAGAGGCGTGTTTGGTGAACAAACCAATTGCACAGGTGTCCCATAGGCGTAAGCGGCTCCCACCATAGGGATTTGCTTCATCTTGAATATCAAAGCAAGTGCAAGTCGGGCAGGAGAAAGCACAAGTGCCACAACCAAAGCAAGGGAGAGAACTTTCGTCCCATTTCTCCCAAGCGAAAGCATCGCCTAATTTCTCACGGACAAGTTTGTTGTTTAAATATTCGGGAATGTTTGCAGTATATTTAGTTTTATCAATTTTTTCAGCATTTTCAAAATATTCTGAAAATTCTTGAATTAATTTTGAACCTTTATCTGTAATAATTTCTACATAATATTCATTTTCGAGCTTTGTAAGCATTATATCGAGACCGCGTGTGTCCGATGGAGAGATTCCAACAGAAGTGCAGAAGCAAAATTCGTCGCCGCTTTCACAAGTTATGCCTATTAAAATTGTTTTATCGTAACGTTGTTTAAAATGAAAATCAGGATTTTCTTTCAGAAAGAAAGTTGCAAGATAATCAAAAGCTGCACCATCACATGGACGCACACCAAAGACAACAGTATCATTTTCAGGTGGCGGTGGATTCTTAAGAACTGTTTCACCGTTAATTTTTTCATAAGAAAATAGCTCTTCGCATTTCGGGAAAACTGCGGATTTTGCTGAAAAAGCTGTTTGGATATAATTTTTAGCAATTTCGTCAAATGATTTAATTTCGGCAAAGAATACTTTTTCTTTCTTTTGCTTTGGGGCAAGCAATTTTTTATTCTTTGCAATTATTGCATTGATGAAATTGCTGAGCTTATCAATCTTTATTTTTCTATATTCCATAGGTATTACCTTATAAAGTTTTCTTTATCATCTACTTTGAAAGTTGAAAGAGCATAGTCGGGCTCAAGTTTTGTACCGGGAATTTGCCCAAACTTTTTAGCTATTTCCATATTCAATTTCTGAGTAAGGAAACCGATAGGAATTTCCATAGGGCAAGCGGCTTCGCACTCGCCACAACCGATGCAGCGTCCAGCTAAATGCATTGCTCTTACTATGTGCCACTCTAAATTACCAAGCCCAGTTGCGGGAACACCGACCCATTGCGGCTGGTTGCATTCCACAACGCATTGCTCACAGTAACAAAGCGGGCAAGCTGCCCGGCAAGCGTAGCATCGCACGCAAGATGCAAGCTCTTGTGTCCAGAAAGCCCAACGCTCTTCTTGCGTCAAAGCCTCGAATTCTTTCATTTTTGCAATACGTTCAGGATTAGGTTCTGGCATATTATTGCTAACCCATTCTTCGATTGCTTTTAAATTTACAAATTCAATTACTTTATTGTCCTTGACAGTTAATATAAGATATTGACCATCCTTTATTTGATTTTCGGCGGCAAGTTGCAAAATTGCTCGCAAAGTGCCAACATTAGCAAGAATCCCAATTTTGCTATATTTTTTTAGTTCTGGCTTTCGCAAATAAACAGCCAGATTAACAATGCATTGCTCATTAAATGTAAGTTTGTTCAATTGCTCTTTGTTGGTAAAAAAGGCAGGTTTGCCAAAACCATTGTTGCCTTGGGTGTAACCAATAAACAAATCTATAATTTGCGAGTCAAAATATTGCCCGACTTTACTAATTAATTCAGACATTGCAAAGCTCTCCTATGGAATTTACATTAATTTTAGAGAGTTTCTCGTATTCCACGAAAGGACCCAGACACCGCACTTCACTTACAACTTCATTGACAAGATTAGCCCATTTAGCTCCTTCGGCAGCCGATACCCACGAGAAAAAGAGCCGTCTGCGATCAAAACCAAGGAAATCAAGCAATTCGTTGAATACAATCCAACGGCGACGAGCGTGGAAATTTCCAGAAGTATAATGACAATCGTTTGGGTGGCAGCCCGAAACTATTACACCATCGGCACCGTTTTGGAAAGCTTTAAGAATTAGCATAAAATCTATTCTACCTGTGCAGGGAAATCTCACAATACGGACATTGCTTGCGTATTTGATTCTGCTTGTGCCAGCTAAATCAGCACCAGCGTATGTGCACCAGTTGCACACAAAAGCAACTATTTTAGGTTCAAACTCCTGCATATTCCCTCCTATTGTAAAGAGCAGAAACTTCTGCATAAATTTGGCGATTTGTGTAACCGTGTATATCTATGGATTTTGAGCGACAAAGAGCAACACAAGTGCCACAACCTTGACACAATCCAGGATTGATTTTTGCAACAACTTTAACAAGAGAACCATCGCGACGGCGTATTTCTTCTTTTTCAATTGCAAAATACGGGCAAACGCTTTGGCAAAGGAAACATCCAACACAAGTATTATTATTAACATAAGCTATAAGAGGTTCGCGTGTAAGTTCGTTCTGTGAGAATAAAGCAACAACCTTTGCAGCTGTTCCAGATGCTTGCGAGACTGTGTCTGGGATATCTTTTGGGGCTTGGCAAGCGCCAGCAAGCATAATTCCTGCGGTGTTTGTCTCCACTGGACGCAGTTTTGGGTGTGCTTCCGAGAAGAAATGATATGGGTCGTAGCTTATGTGCAATTTTTGAGCTAATTCTTCGGCATCGCTATTTGCAATAGCTGCCGTTGCAAGCACAACCATATCTGCTTCTATTTCCACTGGACGTGAGTTAAGCAAAGTATCAACTCCACAGACAATTAACTTGCCATTTCGTTCGTATATCTTTGAAACGCGACCTCGAACGTAATTGACATCATCTTCTTCTATCGCACGGCGAACGAACTCATCATACATTTTACCGCCTGCGCGAATATCCATATAGAATACAGTTGCCTTACCGTGATGATTTTTATGCTTAAACAGCATTGCATGTTTAGCAGTGTACATACAACAAATTTTTGAGCAATAAGGGATACCTTTTGCTGGATCCCTTGAACCCGCACAAGCGATAAAAACTATGCTTTCAGGTTCCTTGCCGTCAGATGGTCTTTTTATGACACCAAGAGTTGGACCCGAAGCAGATGCAAGACGTTCGAATTGCAAACCATCTATAACATCAGGATATTTCCCGTAGCCGTATTCAGGGAAAAAGTCCGAATGTTTTATGTCATAACCAGTAGCTACAACAATTGCTCCTACATCAACTTTAATCAATTCGTCTTGCTGTTCATAGTGTATCGCATCCGCTGGACAGACTTTTTTGCAAAGCCCACATTTACCTTTAAGGAAATAAGTGCAATGCTCCCTATCGATAACTGGTTTATTTGGAACTGCCTGTGGGAAAGGCACATAAATTGCGGCGCGGGTGCCAAGTCCAGCATTAAACTCATCGGGAATTTTCTTAATTGGGCATTTTTCGATACATAAACCGCAACCAGTGCAAGCTTTATGATCAACGCTCTTTGCCTTTTGCCTAATTGTAACTTTGAAATTGCCGATGAAACCGTCAACGCTTTCGACTTCTGAATAGGTATAAAGCGTAATATTTGGATGTTGAGCCACTTCAACCATACGAGGCGTGAGAATACATTGCGAGCAATCCAAAGTTGGGAAGGTCTCAGATAGCTGAGCCATTTTCCCACCAATTGAAGGATTTTTTTCAACCATTATAACTTTGTGTCCGCTATTAGCAATGTCCAAAGCTGCTTGGATGCCACCAATACCACCACCGATGACCAAAGCAGTTTTAGTTACAGGTACTTTAATCGGATAAAGTGCTTCATTATGTTTCACTTTTTCGACTAAAACGCGGACAAGTTCGGCTGCTTTTTCGGTTGTGGTGTCATCGCGGAAATGCACCCAAGAGCAATGCTCACGGAGGTTTGCCATTTCGGTTAAATAAGGATTTAGACCGGCTTCGGCGGAAACTTTGCGGAAGGTTGGTTCATGCATTCGTGGCGAGCAAGCAGCAACAACAACACCCGTGAGCTTATGTTCGCGAATAGCTTCTTTTATTAAATTTTGCCCGGGATCGGAACACATATATTTATAATCAACGCTATAAACAACTCCGGGGAATGAGGAAGCAATTTTTGCAACTTTTTCGCAATCAACAGTGGATGCAATATTTTCACCGCAATGACATACAAAAACACCTATTCGAGCCATTTTACACCTCCACCGTAATTTTTTCGACTTTGCTAATAAGTCTTTGCGTTGAAACAAAATGTTTATCCAGACCTAAATTCTTAGGATTAATACCGAGTGCCAAACCAAGAACCTGCGTAATATATAAGATAGGAATATCTGTTTTAAATTCGAGATTTTGATTTATTTCCG
>DAIPLL010000263.1:0-1228 GCA_036769265.1 Kapaibacterium sp. (SeqCode) | reverse complement strand
CTTATTACTTTGCTATTTGGAAGCAAATTTCTCAATCTTTGTAATAAAAAACCGTTATATGTACCACCACCTGAGACAATGATTTTTGCTCTTTCATTAGTATAAAGTTTTATATTTTCGGCAATGGCATAAGCAGTAAACTCAGTTATTGAACAAAGTATGTCGTATTTATCATAATTCTGGAGGTATTTTAATATAAGTTTTTCGTTGAAAAGCTCTTTTCCTGTGGATTTTGGGGGTTTTTGGTGAATAAATTCAATTTGTTTAAGTTCATTCAATATCTTATCGATAATATGTCCTTGAGAGGCGAGCCGTCCATCATTATCAAAATCACTATTAAACAAGTGTTTCGAAGCCGCATCAATTAGGCTATTCCCTGGACCACAATCAAATGCTATAACTTGATGTTTATCACAGTTAGCTGGCAAAAAAGTAAGATTAGATATACCACCAATATTCAATGCAATTACATTTTCTTCTGTTGATTTCAAAAAATGATAATCAAAAATTGGCACAAGTGGTGCACCTTGTCCGCCGAGTGCAATATCAGCCGAACGGAAATCATATATAACCTTAGTTTTAAGCCGAGCTGCGAGATAAGTGCCATTGCCGAGCTGATAAGTTGATGAGATGTTTTTTCCAAGAAATAATTCCTGATTTGGATTATGCCATAAAGTCTGACCGTGGTAGCCAATCAAATGGACTTTTGTCAAATTAGAACTGGAAAGAGCATTATAAACAGCATCTGCAATTTCAATTGTGTATGCAACGTTCAGTTGAGATAATGTTTTTAGGTCAACGATTTGATCGCTTATAATTTTTTTTAGTTGAAATTGTAATTCACGGGAAAAATTGAATTGTTCAAAATAAATTAATTCATAGCTAAAATTGTCATTTATTAATTCAAAATTACAGATTGCGACATCGATTCCGTCGCAAGAAGTGCCAGTCATTACACCGCAAACAATCATTTAGCTTGACCGTTAAATTTTTCTTTCAATTTTTCGGCAACACAAGCAGGAACGAATTCTGAAACATCTTGATGAAAACGAGCGAGTTCACGAATAATGCTTGAATTTAGATATGTATATTTTTCGTGAGGCATAAGAAACACTGTATGGATTTCGGGAGCGAGCTTTCTATTCATCAAAGCTATTTGAAATTCGTATTCAAAATCTGTAACAGCACGAATTCCACGAATAATTGATACTGCACCAACATTTCGAGC
>DAIPLL010000055.1:0-8946 GCA_036769265.1 Kapaibacterium sp. (SeqCode) | reverse complement strand
AAATTGCAATGATGTTTGCACCAATAATCATTCTTGCAGTAATTACTTTATTCATCGGGCTAAATCCGCAGCCATTCCTTGACTATGCCAATGAAACGGCTCATCAATTGCTCAATCCTTCAATATATATTAATGCGGTTTTAGGAGGTCAGCAATGAATAGATTGATGGTTAATATAATGTTTGCTTTTATCTGGATGTTTCTCCAAGGAAATTTGCACTTATATGCATTTTTCGAAGGGTTTTTTTTGGGGTTTGTGTTTCTATTTATAACAAGAAAATCTACTGAACCAACTCCATATTTCACACGCTTTTTCAAGGTTATTTGGTTTATTCTCTATTTTATTAAAGAAATTATAGTATCAAATCTAAAAGTTGCATATGATGTTGCAACACCTGGTTATTTTATGAAACCTGCAATCCTTGCCATCCCGCTCGATTGCAAAACTGATCTTGAAATAACTCTCTTTGCAAATATGATAACCATGACTCCTGGCACTTGGAGCATCGATGTTTCCGACGACAGACAAACTCTATATATTCATGCTATGTATGTTGATGATATTGATCAATTTATTAAAGATTTGAAAAATGGACTTGAAAGAAAACTCTTGGAGGTTATGAGATGAGCTTTTTAGAAATTTGCTTATACATTTCGTTACCACTTATAATTATTTCTGCTCTCATTACATTGGTGCGACTGCTTCTTGGTCCTGATATTGCAGACAGAGTTGTGGCACTCGACACTCTTACTTCAATGAGCATTGCTTTTATGGCAGCTTTTGCTGTATATATGCAAGCAACTATGTCGCTGGATGTTTCACTTATCTTAGCGCTAATTTCTTTTCTCGGCACTGTTTCTTTTGCTTATTATCTTGAAAGGAGAAACCTACAATGAACGAAATACTTCAAATAATTTCTGGGATTTTCATTTTGGCTGGTAGTATTTTTATATTTTTAACGGCTGTTGGTTTGGTTAAAATGCCTGATTTATATACAAGAGTATCCGTTACAACAAAAGCAAGCACACTCGGTGTGGGGCTTGTTATTGTAGGTACTGCTGTTTTTTTTCACGATCTTGCTGTTTACGCCCGTTCTATTCTTATAGTTGTTTTTGTTTTTATGACTTCACCTGTTTCGTCGCACATCATAGGTCGTGCAGGATATTTAGATGGAGCTAAGCTTTGGGAAAAAACTAAAGCTGACCACCTTGCCGGACAATATGATTTAAAGAACCGAAGCCTTAAAAATTACTATAAAAATAAGGAATAATCTTTATGAAACGTCTCATTTTTTCAATGTTGCTTCTTAGCAATTTACTCTCAGCACAAGAGACACGTCTAACAATTTACAATTCTAATTTTGGAATTGTTGAAGAAACAATTACTGCTGATTTAAAATCTGGCAAGCAAATTTTTACACTTGACAATTTAAATTATAGGATAGTTCCGAATTCAGTTTTGTTGAAATTTAATGGGAATCTTTTCGAATATAGCTTCATTATGCCACAAGGCTTGCTTTCTTTGCTGCAAAATTCATTAGGTGAACAAATTACATTAATTAACAAGGAAAGTAATGAGAAAATAACAGGTAACTTACTTAGTGTAAATCCTGATAGTTCACCAAAAATAGTTTTAAAAAAGAATGACAATTCGGTATTCCTTGCACAAACCTTGGATGATTACGATATTGAGCTAAAAAGCTTGCCAAAAAATATAAATCTCAATAGTAAAGTTAATTTTACGATTGAACCACAATCATCAGGCAAACAAAATCTGCAATTTATATACCAAATTGAACAAATAAATTGGAATGCTGAGCATTTTCTAATAATCAACGACATTAAAAATACTGCTTCTCTCTCATCAAATTTCAACATTATTAATAATTCATTAAAAGATTTCACAAATACCAGATTAAAGCTTATCTTAGGCGATGTGCCAAAGGTAAATACAAATATATACGAGCAGGCTGCTGATGGTGCGATCTTTCGTGCACTAAACAGCGCTAAATCTGTTGATTACAATCAAAAAGAACTTCCCGAAATTTTTGTTTGGGAGTTAAATGATAATTTTTCTTTAAAAAACGGTGAAATTAAACGCTTGCGTTACAAAGATGCTGATAATATAAAATTTCGTAGGAAAAAGTTCGCATCGCTCAATCTTGTTTATGGTTATTCTGGTGCAATTGATGTTTTCAATGCAATTGAATTCAGCAATAAGGTAGAAGATGGGTTAGGGTTTGTTATTCCACAAGGGAAAATTTCCATATTTTCACAAGACAGGGAAAACTTTGAATTTATCAGTGAAATTCCTATTGCAAATATTCCAATTAATGATACTGGCACATTACATTTGGGAAAATCATTCAATATTTTTGGCAAAGTAGATGTCCAAGACATACAATACGAACCGAATGCTACAATCACAACTTATAAATTTACTTTTTTCAATGAAAGTGAAAATGACGAGACACTATCTTTTGAAATTATCTTCGGTGATGATACACAAATCATTAACTGCTCTCACAAGTATAAATTTACGCAAAAAAATGCTTTAAAAATCGATTCAAATTTGAAGAAAAAGAAGACTGATGAGATTATTTTAAAGATAAAAACATTGCAGCAACAACGTTAGTTAAACTTTTTCAGCAGCACGAAGTTTTGCACTTCGTGAGCGTGGATTTCGTAATTGTTCATGCTCATCTGGGACAATAGGCTTTGGAGTTAAAATTCTAATTTTTGGCACAGTGTTTGATGTATAATCTGTGCCTTTTTTTATAGAATGTTCTTTGAAAATATTTTTTACAATTCGATCTTCGAGCGAATGGTAAGAAATTACAACAATACGACCACCTGATGATAGCATTTCAATTGCACGGCGAAGCGTTGTTTCGAGCACTTCAAGTTCACGATTGACAGCTATACGAAAAGCTTGAAAAACACGCGAAAGCGTTTTAAAATGCAATTGACGCGGAGTGCATCTCTCGACAGTTTCGCGAAGATCAAAAGTGGTGCGTATTGGAGCAAGCCGCCGGCGCTCAATAATCGCACGTGCAATAATTCGGCTACGTGGCTCCTCGCCGTAAGTGCGTAGTATGTGGACGATTTGTTCTTCGGATAGTGAATTAAGAAGGTCTTCTGCTGTGATGCCGCTCGAACCGAACCTCATATCTAAGCTTGAGTTCACCCTATAGCTTAGCCCCCGCGAGTCCGTGTCAAGCTGCATTGAGGAAACGCCTAAATCAAGCAGAAGACCAGAGAAATTGCCCGCCAAATCGGGCTTATTTAAGGCTTCTTCAAAGCCACAATTAAACAGCACAAGTCTTGGAGGCTTATTTTTCAACTCTTCCTCGAATTTTATTCGGCAATGCCGAATAGAGTTCTCATCTTTATCGAAAGCCCATAAATTCCCCCCAGAATCGAGCTTTCGAAGGATTAACGCCGCGTGCCCACCGCCTCCAAGAGTGCCGTCTATATAAATTCCTTCTTGCTTGTTTACTAGCAATTCGACAGATTTCTCGCCCAGCACCGGCAGATGATAATCATAACTCTCTGCTTGTGCAAGGTTTGGTTTCCGCCGACTTTTAGTCTTTTTTTTTTCACTTCGAGCCTCACCTCAAATTTTCAGAGAACACTTTTTCAGCAACTTTTTCGTAAGGCTCGTTGAATTTATTCAAATAGTTTTCGAATTCATCTGGATTCCAAAATTCAATATGGTCGCCCATTCCAACAATCATTACTTTACCGTCGATCCCAGCAAATTCAAGAAGCTTGCGTGGTAGAGTGATCCTTTGCTGCGCATCGAGTGTTACTTCTTCGCTCCACATCAATAGCATTCTCAAAAAGTAGCGGTTTTTTTCGTCATACTGATTTAAATTTGAAAACTTCTCTTCGTATTTTTTCCATTCGTCGATAGGATATGCAGTTATACACTTATCCAAGCCGCGGGTAATCGCAAAAGTATCATTTGCTTCCGGCGAAAGCGATTTACGCATCTTCGATGGAATATTAACTCGACCTTTGCTATCAATCGAATATACCTCTTGCCCTTTAAAGAATGCCATTTTTTACCAATTTTAGTTTTATTTTGGGATTATCTACCACTTTATCCCACTTTTTCACACGCAATATAATAAATCGATTTTAATTAACAAATATTTTTTTCGATTACAAGAAATTTTTTAGAATTACATTAATTTAATGTTAACCCCTCAGAATAGGAATGTATGAGCTTTCGAAAATAAAAAAGCACGGCTTAGACGTGCTTTGCATTCGGAGAGCAATAAGGCATTTAAATTTATTATGTTTCTTTAAAATTTTAAACTAATAATCTTGGCACTCTTTGTGTTATTAGAGTAGTAATTTCGTATGGAATTGTACCTGCAAGGTTGGATAATTCATAAACTGTAATTTCATCATTGCCTTGCTTACCAATTATTACAACTTCATCACCGATTTTTACATAGTCGTTGCCAATATCGAACATACATTCATCCATACAAATTGTACCAATCTGCTTATATCGTTTTCCATTTATCAAGCACTGCATACGGTTTGTAAGGCTTCTAAATAAGCCATCACCGTAACCAATAGGCACAACTGCAACATTTGTATCTTTGTCTGCAATAAACTTCTTAGAATATCCAACAGTTTCGCCTTTATTTACTTGCTTTACAAGCTGAACTCGTGATTTTAAGCTTAAAACTGGTTTTAGATACATCTTTTCAGCGAGCTCATTCGAAGACATAATCCCATGCAAAGAAATGCCTGGACGCACAAGATTGCATTCTTTGCAAGGTATATTTACAAGACCAGCACTATTTGAAAGGTGCTTATATTTAAACTTAAAGCCGGTTTCTTCTATTTTTTTAATAGTTTTTATAAATAATTCCATTTGCTCACGTGCAAAATCAATATCATCATCAGCTGTTGATAAATGAGAACATATCCCAATTAGCTCTAAATTAGGTAGATTTTGTGCTACTGATGTAAATTTTAATGTATCCACAGGATGTATTCCATCACGATGCATTCCAGTATCAATAAACAAATGTGCTTTTACGGTTTTGTTTGCTTGACGTGCTTTTTCTGAAAATAGGTGCAATATTTCGAAACTGGAAATTGTTGGTTCTATATTGTATTCTATATATTTCTCAATCTCGTCTTCTTGAGCATTGACAAGCACCATCATCTTTCCATCATCGCCCATTTGACGCACTTCAAGAGCTTCATCCACAAAAGCAAAACCTAAATATTCAACGTCTTCGCTACGTAATATTCGCCAATATTTTTCAATTCCATGACCATAAGCATTGGCTTTTACCATTGCTACGATTGAAGAATTTGGAGCAAACTTCTTAATTTGGGAAACATTATGACGCAAGTTGCTTTCGCTCAACTCGGCAACTGTAAATCTCATTAAATTTCCTCTTTATGCCTTTATTTAATAATCTTTGATAATTCTTTGAAATTGGGATGTTTGGAAGTATTAGCTATTTCCATCAGAACCGATTCATAAGTTGCAGGGAATGCACCTTCACGAAACATCCTTTCTAAACCATATTGCTTGTCGTGCGATTTTCTTGACGAAACACAATCTACAACAACAAATGGATTGAAATCGCTTGCAATTAAGTCTCTAACCGTTTGCATAACGCATATATGAGTTTCTATTCCAGAAACGATTACGTTTTTTCTGCCAATTTCTTTAATTTTATCTAAAAATGTTTCGCAACCAATACAACTAAATGTATCTTTTATAATAGGTTGATAATCATTTCCAAGTGCTTCAATTAGGCTAACGTCAGTTTCACCAAGACCTTTTGGGTATTGCTCTGTAATAATTATTGGAACACCAAGTAAACGCAATCCTCTAATTAGTCGGATGTTGCTTTCAATTAATTTTTCGTTCTCGTAAATATGTGGCAATAATTTCGATTGTATATCTATTATCAATCCAATTGAATTTCCCAAAGAAAGATTCATCGTTATTATTCTTCTGCTTCTTTAACAAAAGTTTCTAAGGCTTCTTCAACTGTATCGTAAAATTCAAACAACTCGTCTATTCTTGTTATATTCATCAAGCTACGCACAAAATCTTTGACTCCTGTTAAAATTACTGGGATGGAATAGTCTTTTAGCTGGCGGTGCGCAAGCAATAAAGCACCAAGCCCAGAACTATCAATAGCTTCCACAGGCGTTAAATCTATTATCAATGCTTCAATGTCTGGTTGAGCAACAATTAAGAGCTTTGCTTTGAGCTGTGCTGCAACTTGTCCGTCCACATTGGAGTTTTTTAAGCGAAATATTACAATATTATTCTGATTCTCTAAGGTGAAGTTCATACTGTTACCTTATTTATTTTTAACTTTTATTGCAATTTTTTTTAATTTGCACTAAACTAACATATTAATATATGAAAATATTTCAAAAAAACAATATTTTAATAGCAAGGTTTAGTTCAATTGGTGATGTGGTGCTTACAACACCAATTTTGCGAGCATTAAAAGAACAATTGCCTAATTCTCAAATAACTTATCTTTCATCTATGCCAATGGCAAGCATTCTTGAAAACAATCCATTTATTGATAAAATTTTCCTTTTTAATAAAAATGATTCAAAAAAGGAAATTCAATCTCTAAAAAATCAAATCCTCGAATTTAATTCAAATCAACCATATGATTTAGTAGTAGATTTGCAAAATAACCTTCGAAGTAAGCTAATGTTAAGCGGACTTTTCAAGAAAAAGCTGAAATTTAATAAAAATCGTCTCTATAAATTAGCTTTGGTTCATTTTAAATATCTTACAATAGAACCACAACACGTTGTTAAACACATTAAAACCTCTCAAAATTGTAAATAATAATTACAAACCAGAAATTTTTATTAATACTGAACTGCAGAGCAATAAAAATGAGATTATAATTGGTATTGCTCACGGTGCTAATCATTTAACTAAGCAATGGCTGCCAGAGTATTATGCTACACTTATTAATTTGTTAAGCGATAAATATAATGCAATATTTTATTTATTTGGGAATTCACGTGAAGCCGAAAATGCCACCAAAATTTTTGATCTTGCTAAGGCAAAAATTATTGACTTTACTGGCAAGCTATCTTTAAAGGAAACGATTTGCAAAATTAGTCAATGCGATTATTTTATCTCGAACGATACTGGGCTTATGCACATTGCTTCTGCTTTAAGAATACCGATTATTGCTATATTTGGCTCAACTGTGCCCGAACTTGGTTTTGCACCTTACGGTATTCCGCATCGGATTGCACAAATTGAACTCGGTTGTCGTCCTTGTACGCATATAGGGCGAAATCGCTGTCCACGCAAGCATTTTGATTGTATGCGTAGATTAACTCCAACTGATGTTTTTACTCAATTCGAGCATCTTTTAAATGTGATAAAAAAGAAAAATTAAAAATAAATTAATTGTTAAATTTATAAAATATAAAAGATTTAGAAACGTAAGATATTTTGTTTGAAGAATATTCGCCAATTTGTTATTTTTGCTATAATTTTGAGTGTATATATAATATTTTACTTCTTTTAAACAAAAATTGAAATACAATGAATCGAAGTAATTTAATAACAAGCGTTTATCTATTTTTAATAATTTTGATTTTATCGTCTTGTATAAGATACGATAATTTTACTGCATATTTCAATACTTATTACAATGCCAATCGCTTGTTGAAAGAATCCGAGGAGGAATTTTCCTACCAAGATGAAAAAAAGCGACTTATGCCCCGCGTGCTTATCCCAAAAACTGCTTTAAATATTGAACCATCACGAAAAAGCGGTATGCCACCTTTTCTAGAAGAATTCATAGTTAATCGTTTTAAAAGGCAACCTGTAAATGCAAAACTCGACTCTATTATAATCAAAGGTTCGAAGATCCTTGCATACAAACCAAAAAGCGATTACGTTGAGGATGTCCTATATTTAATGGCAAAAACATATTTTTACCGTGAAGAATGGCTTCCTTCGCAGGTGAAATGTAGTGAGCTAATTGATAAATTCCCTGATGGTAAGCTTTCACCAGATGCTCATCTATTGCTTGCATTGAATTTACTTGTTCAGCAAAAGTTTTATGCCGGTAAAATTATACTTTCTCGTACTGTAGATATTGCTTGGCAGAAAAAACGCTACGATATCCTATCCGATGCATTTAGAATCGAAGCAGAATTGGCACTTTACGAAAATGATCTATCCGCTGCTTTAAAACCATATTTGCAGGCTGTTGCTCAATCTGATGATCCAGAGATTAAAGCTCGATGGCAACTGGAGCTTGCCTCTCTGCTGTTTCGTATGGGGATGTTCGAGCGTGCCGAAAAAGAATTTGCCATTGTTCTAAAGTATAAGCCTGATTATTTAGGTGTTTTCGAAGCAAATCTCTATCGAGCTGCTTCTCTTATTCGTTTGGGAAAAATTGCTGAAGCCGAAAACATCCTCAGTCGTTTAGAAAATGATGGAAAGTTCGCCGAATGGAAAGTCCATATTTATGCCCAACGTATGCAAATTGCCCGCTTGCAAAATGATGATGATAAAATTGCTCAGCTCGAAAAAACAACCGATTCGCTCTTTAGCGTTAATCCAGTTACTTCTGCATTTTACTATGAGCGCGGAGTCGATCTTTATTTGAAACACGATTACGCTAAGGCAAGAATGTATTTTGCACGTGGACGCGCATCAGTTGGTTCTAGTAATAACTAATCCGATGAAATGTATCAGTTGCTAAATGCTTGGGACTCCTATCAAACAAAAACATCAGAACCACTTAAACGCCTTCGAAATAACGAACAACTTGCCGATACATCTTTGAAAATTTTAGCTTATGATTTGTTTGAACTCGGGCGTGATCATTCTCGTTTAAAAAACACTGATAGTTCTATTTATTACTACTCGCTTGCGAAGAATGTTGCCCCAGAGCGTGA
>DAIPLL010000262.1:0-1254 GCA_036769265.1 Kapaibacterium sp. (SeqCode) | reverse complement strand
TTATAAATTATCCAAAACAGATGAAATTCAAATTAATTACTCGCGCCGTCGTAACACTGAAAACCAAGGTGGTATGGATTTCGATGAATTTTAACTTATCGGTTAACTTATAAAATAAAATTACATTGATGCAGTTACAAAGGCACGCCTGTTGACGTGCCTTTTTATTTACCACAGATAGAATTGACAACTTGCCTGAGAAAAATGTCCGATTATTGTGGTAAAGTAAAAAAAGCATTTGTTGTCGTAGAATTGTTTAATTATCATTTATTTAAAAAATTTCGTCGGAAATTTTTTAATACTACTATTTTTGCTAATTTTGTAAAAATTTTTAATGAAAAAATGGTACTTTTATGGCTATTAGAATTTTTGTTACAGGCGGGACATTCGATAAGGAATATAACGAACTAAATGGAACGCTCTATTTCAAAGATACGCATTTACCTGAAATGCTGAAACTTGGACGCGCTCGCGTCCCAATAGAAATTCGGACTCTTATGATGATGGATAGTATCGATATGACAGAAGCCGATCGCGAACTTATAGCCCAAAATTGCTTAAAAGCAGAAGAAGATAAAATCATCATCACTCACGGCACTGATACTATGGTCGAAACTGCACGCGTGATTGCATCCAAAGTGAAGGATAAAACCATTGTCTTGACTGGTGCTATGATACCATATAAATTTGGTAGTTCGGACGGTCTTTTCAACTTGGGAAGCGCTATTGCATTCGTCCAGACACTCCCAAAAGGTGTATATAACGCTATGAATGGACGCTATTTCAATTGGGATAATTGCCAGAAAAACCGCGACAAAGGCGAGTTCGAAGAAATTAAGCCAACTCAAGTATTTTAATTTTTCTTTTTGCTGCGAAAATGTAGTGGGTCGCCCCATTCGCCATAAGCAATTGGGCGTCCTAATGAACTGATGCGCATTTGCATACAATTGTGGCATTCAACAGCAAATTCTGATACACAAGGCTTATCTTCGTATAACATATAGTTTCTGCGATACTCTGTTGGTGTTATCTGTGGCATAATCACGTTTGCCCCGTATCGCAATCCTTCTTCGCGTCCAGTTGGATGTATTGTTTGTAATGCTGTTGTAGATGCAATATTGACATCTTTCAAAACAATCCTACATACTGCAATCATTTTTAATGAAAGATGAAAACGCCAATCTTTAATCTCGTTGGTGGTTTCGTAAGTTTTTCCCATTGGTGTTTCATTATGTGGCAAGTACGGTCCCATTC
>DAIPLL010000054.1:0-9080 GCA_036769265.1 Kapaibacterium sp. (SeqCode) | reverse complement strand
GTAATTTCTAATATAAGGTCCGAACAATCTACTGCTAATGAGCCAGTTGTAAAAATTCGGTGAGCTTTTTGCAAATAAATATGCTGCAAGTAATAGAAAAGGTGTTGTTGGAAGAATTGGAATTAGGATACCAAATAAACCACATAGAATAGAAATAAAACCCAATAATATAAAAAGTTTCTTTTTCATATTGTTTGAAGACGATTAAAATCAAATCAATTGTTTTTTCAATTTTTTTAATAAATAAAGGAATCTTGAAGTTAAAATAACAGCTGCAAAGAGTAAACCAATTAGGTAACCCCACCAAATACCAATTGCTCCCATTTTTAGATAAATACCTAAAAGACACGCGACAGGCAAAGTAATCAACCAATAAGATAAAAGTGAAATAAATGTTGGTGAATTCACATCTTGCAAGCCGCGTAATGCTCCAATGGCTGTTACCTGAGTTCCATCCATTATTTGGAATAAACCAGCAATTATCATTAGTTTTGAAGCTATTTCGATTACATCAGGTTCATTTATATATAGCGATGGAATAGCATAGCGACCTAAGATGAAAATTATACCAGTGGTTGCCATAAAGGCAAGCACCATATAAAATGCAGAAAATCCAGCAATTTTCAATCTATGAAAATTACGTTCTCCCAGAAGATTACTAATGCGAATGGTTGCAGTTGAAGAAATACCGCTGGACATCATAAAAGTAAGCGAGGCTAAACTCATTACAATTTGGTAAGCGGCAAGTTGTTTTGCACCAAGCCATCCTGTCATAAGAGCGCCGACTACAAATGCACCAACCTCGAGAATATGTTGGAGTCCGATTGGGATTCCGAGCTTGAAAAATTCTTTGATTCTCTCGAAAGAGATAAATTTCAGCGACATTTTTTTCAAATAAATTCGTAGAGTCTTGCTATATCTCATCAAGATGACGTAGCTTATTGCCATCAATGCTCGTGATATAGCTGTTGCAACAGCAGCCCCATTTAACCCGAGCTCTGGGAAACCCATCTTCCCAAAAATAAATCCATAATTAAGGAAAACATTTAAAATATTGCAAACTACAATAATTATCATACCGGGTTTTGTGAGAGTTAGCCCATCGACAAATTGCTTATAATGCATAAAGATGAAATATGGGAGCCACGAAAGAATTAGTATTTTGTAGTATGGAACTGCAAGAGCAATAACTTCGGGTGGCTGTTTTAGATATGGGAATAGAAAAGTTGTTAAATACATAATAAGAGCAATTATCAAACCAAAGAAGACGGTTGTGAGTAATCCGTTTAGGAAAATGCTTTGCAAAAGTCCAGTATTGCGTTCACCGTATGCTTTCCCAGAAATTGTGGTTGTAGCAGCTGTTATGCCAAGTCCAAAAACAAAAATCACTATGAAAACACTATGAGCGATTGATGCCGCTGCAAGCGGAGTAGAGCCAAGTTGCCCCACCATAATAGTATCAGCAATAGAAGTAATCATATGCCCGGCTTGCCCGAGCACAAGCGGATAAGCAATTTGCCAGTTTATTTTAAAGTGTACTTTGTATTCTTTGTTAATCATTTTTATCCGAAAATTAAGGGCGTAGTGTCTGTTACGCCCTTATTTGAATTACAAAAATATTTACAATAATCTTTTATTTTTCACCATATTTTTCTGGATATGGTGGCAAAGGAAGCGAGTCGGGAATACCCATAAGCGGAAAATCTTTACGCAATGGATAGATTGGCTCGCCAGTTTCAGGGTTTATGTAATCTTCGGGCATATAGAAACGCCGCAAATCAGGATGCCCAATAAATTTTATACCATACATATCATAAGTTTCGCGTTCATACCAGTTTGCTGATTGCCAAACGCCTGTAAGTGTTGGGCAGGTGCAATCCTTTTCGTCAATTTCAGCTTTAATTCGCACACGGCTTTTAAATTTATTCGAATAGAGGAAATAAACAACTTCGAAACGCTTGTCTTTTTTATCTAACCAATCAATTGCAGTTGTATCGATTAGCATATCGAAAGACATATCTGGATTAGTTTTAAGCTGAGTGCAAACTTCCACTAACTTTTCTTTAGGGACAGTTAGCGTTAACTGATTGCGAAAGATATATTCTACAGCTTCTGGAGCAATAGACTTTACAAAATCGATAATTTTGCTGAAACGCTCATTCATAGCGAAACCTGTATTTAATTCAAATTTTGTTCAAAAAAATCTTTCACTTCTTTAATAGAAGGGAAAATATAATCAGCAAACTGATTTTTAAGATGCAAACCAACAAGTATGGTTTTTGTACCAACTTTTTTACCAGCTTCGATATCGGTGATGCTATCGCCTATAGTCCAAGAATTATGTGGGTCTATTCCCCATTGAGCAATGGCTTCCTCGAACATACCAGTTGCAGGTTTGCGGCGAGGGCTATGGCTTGTTGCAAGATCGGGACAGAAATAAATTGCATCAAATTTGAAATTGGTTTTATCGAGTAAAACATTGTTCATAAATTCGTGTACTTTATGCAAATCATCTTCACTCATAAGCCCTTTGCCGATGCCTTGCTGATTTGTAACTAAAATTGCAAGATAGCCTTTCTCTTTAATTAATCTAAATAAATCAAAAAAATCTGTGATAAAGATGAATTCTTCAACTTTTTTAACGTAATCGCCAACAATTCTAATATTAACAATCCCATCGCGGTCGAAAAAAACGGCTCGTTTCATCATTTAACTTTTTCTATTTTCATCTCAACTTTATCGAGTGGATTATCTCTTGAATCGCGTGGCATATTTACAATTTTATCAACAACATCCATACCTTCAATGACTTGCCCGAAAATAGAATATTGCCCATCTAAATGTGGTGAATCAGCAACGCAAATAAAGAACTGCGAGGTTGCACTATTCGGATCGGGTTTACGAGCAGCAGATATAATACCACGCTTATGTTTTAGATTGCTAAACTCAGCTGGCACGGTTTGCTGTGTTGGATCGCCAAATCCCCACATTTCGCGAGGTTTATCTTTTGAATTTGGGTCGCCACCTTGAATCATAAAGCCTGGTATTACTCTATGAAATGCTGTGCCATCATAAAAACCGATTGAAACTAAACTATCGAAATTGGCAACATGCTTTGGAGCAACATCATTGAACAGTTCAATTTTGATCTTACCGAGTTCAGAACCTTTTTGAAAAGTTGTAATAACATATTTAGGTCTGTCCATTTTTTCACCTGCGTTTAATATATTAATAGAAAAAAATCCGAAAAATATAGCAATTACTAACAAAAAGTTTTTCATCGTTTCTCTCCAAAATCAACAAACACAAAAATATATGACTTTTCAAAAATAATAATATTGTTTGAAAATTCGGCATTATAATTGATTTGCGATTTTGAAATATTGTTGAAATCTAATTTGTGAGAATAGTGAAAAAAATTATAAATTTTTCTTTTGCAATAGCAATCTTTTTAACTTCGAATATTTTATTAGGATCGAGCTTACCTGAAAGTGTGCTTGTCGGATATTGGCATAATTGGGATCATCCGCTTGCACCGATGGTCGCTCCTGAAAAAGTGCATCCAGCATACAATGTGATTAATATTGCATTTGCAACACCACGTGAAGGGACAGATTATGATATATATTTTCATCCTTTAATTATAAAAAAGGACGACTTTAAATCGAGACTTCGGAAGATTCAAGCATCAGGCAAGAAAGTTTTACTTTCGATTGGTGGCGGCAATACAACAATTAAGCTTGATAGCGCTATTGAACGCGATGTTTTTGTGCAATCTGTATTACGTTTATTGTTCGATTATGAATTTGATGGAATTGATATAGATTTAGAGGGAAATTCTATAAGACTAACTGGTGGCACAATTGCCGAGCCGATTGATTTATGTGTCGTTCTGCTTATAGACGCTGTGAAGATGATTATGCGAGAATATCAGTTAGCATTTGGTAAAAAGTCGATTTTGACGATAACACCTGAAACTGCTTATGTACAAGGCGGACAGAGCAACTTTGGTGGCTATTGGGGGGCATACCTGCCTTTGCTCGATGCACTTCGTGATTCAATTGATCTGGTAAATGTTCAGCTTTATAATAGCGGAGCTATGTATGGGCTTGACTGGGGGATTTATTATCAAGGAACAGCTGATTTTATAGTGGCTATGACAGAAAAATTGATTTTAGGATTTAATACGAAAGGTGGATTTTTCAAAGGCTTTCCACCAGAAAAAGTTACAGTTGCCCTGCCAGCTTGTCCGATTGCCGCAGGAGGAGGATTTACACCACCCGATACAGTAGCAAAAGCTATGAATTATTTGCTCGGACGCTCGGAGAATTACGATGGACATTACAAACTTCGTCAAAAAGGTGGTTACCCTACACTTCGTGGAATGACAACTTGGTCTATAAATTGGGATGCTACTGATTCTTGCTCTTATTCATATGAGTTTGCTGAGAATTATCAGCGTATATACCAAATTTCAACAATTGCTAATAACAATTTTTTTAATAATCACAAAAATAAACAGGTAAATAAAGAGCTATATTTTGACATATTTCCAAATCCAGCAAATAATCAAATAATTGTTGCCTTACCAGAGTTTTGCACTGAAAGAATTCCTCTGCAATATAATATTCGAAATTTATATGGGGAAACAGTTCTGCAAGGCAAAATAAACTCGTTGGAGTTCCCTATAAAAATAACACAGTTTCCAAAAGGTATATATTTCAAAACTATCGAAGACTATACTGATAAATTCATAAAAGATTAGTATATTTGAATGCTTTTTTAGCTGAAAATTACTGAATTTTTATTATTATTGTAAGTTATTGATTTTTAGTTTTTTATGAATTTATTAGATAGATATATTCTTCGTCAGTTCATAAGCACGCTATTTTTTGCGATTATTGCACTATGCCTGATTTTCCTTGTAGTGAATTTAATGGAAAATTTGGATGATTTCATAGATAAAAAAGTCCCTAATCCAGTAATAATAAAATATTATATTTCGTTTTTCCCAGTATTATTGTAAAAACTTCCACCTGTTTCAGTGCTAATAGCTACGCTTTTTTCAATTGGTAAACTCTCGACAAATAATGAAATAACAGCAATGAAATCGGGTGGACTGAGCCTTTATAGATTGATGTTGCCGATGGTTGCTTTTGCCATTGTTTTAAGTCTTCTGCAGCTATATTTTAACGGCTGGATTGTTCCTGTTGCTAACCAAACGAAATTGGAAATTGAGCGAGTTTATTTGAAAAAGGCAAAAGCACAGGGTGGCAGTTTATTTAATCTTTTTTTTCGTGATACACCGACGAAGAATGTAATGATGCAATATTACCATTCAAGCGAAAAAAGCGGCTATCAAGTAGCAATAGAAGAATATACTGATGAGCTCTCACCACGCTTACGTTCGCGTATCGAAGCAAACAGAATTGTCTGGCAAGACGGAAATTGGCAACTGCAAGATGGGATAGTACGAACTTTCTCTAATAATTCAGTATTTGTCAGGTCCTTCGATACACTCGATACAAAGCTGAATATAAAACACAATCAGTTGATAAAACTGCAGATGTTGCCTGATGAAATGACATTCGACGAGAAGCGTGATTACATAAAAGTTCTGAAAATGGGTGGACAAGATATTCGCAAGAATCTGATTGATTATTATGCTGGTTTTGCTTTCCCATTTGCTAATTTGATAGTAATGCTGTTTGGAGTGCCATTTGCATCGGTAAAAAAACGTGGTGGAATAGCAATACAGATTACCGCAGCAATGGTTACTGCATTTACATATTTAATTTTTACAGAAATTAGCAAAACACTTGGATATTCAATGAATTTATACCATACATATCATAAGTTTCGCGTTCATACCAGTTTGCTGATTGCCAAACGCCTGTAAGTGTTGGGCAGGTGCAATCCTTTTCGTCAATTTCAGCTTTAATTCGCACACGGCTTTTAAATTTATTCGAATAGAGGAAATAAACAACTTCGAAACGCTTGTCTTTTTTATCTAACCAATCAATTGCAGTTGTATCGATTAGCATATCGAAAGACATATCTGGATTAGTTTTAAGCTGAGTGCAAACTTCCACTAACTTTTCTTTAGGGACAGTTAGCGTTAACTGATTGCGAAAGATATATTCTACAGCTTCTGGAGCAATAGACTTTACAAAATCGATAATTTTGCTGAAACGCTCATTCATAGCGAAACCTGTATTTAATTCAAATTTTGTTCAAAAAAATCTTTCACTTCTTTAATAGAAGGGAAAATATAATCAGCAAACTGATTTTTAAGATGCAAACCAACAAGTATGGTTTTTGTACCAACTTTTTTACCAGCTTCGATATCGGTGATGCTATCGCCTATAGTCCAAGAATTATGTGGGTCTATTCCCCATTGAGCAATGGCTTCCTCGAACATACCAGTTGCAGGTTTGCGGCGAGGGCTATGGCTTGTTGCAAGATCGGGACAGAAATAAATTGCATCAAATTTGAAATTGGTTTTATCGAGTAAAACATTGTTCATAAATTCGTGTACTTTATGCAAATCATCTTCACTCATAAGCCCTTTGCCGATGCCTTGCTGATTTGTAACTAAAATTGCAAGATAGCCTTTCTCTTTAATTAATCTAAATAAATCAAAAAAATCTGTGATAAAGATGAATTCTTCAACTTTTTTAACGTAATCGCCAACAATTCTAATATTAACAATCCCATCGCGGTCGAAAAAAACGGCTCGTTTCATCATTTAACTTTTTCTATTTTCATCTCAACTTTATCGAGTGGATTATCTCTTGAATCGCGTGGCATATTTACAATTTTATCAACAACATCCATACCTTCAATGACTTGCCCGAAAATAGAATATTGCCCATCTAAATGTGGTGAATCAGCAACGCAAATAAAGAACTGCGAGGTTGCACTATTCGGATCGGGTTTACGAGCAGCAGATATAATACCACGCTTATGTTTTAGATTGCTAAACTCAGCTGGCACGGTTTGCTGTGTTGGATCGCCAAATCCCCACATTTCGCGAGGTTTATCTTTTGAATTTGGGTCGCCACCTTGAATCATAAAGCCTGGTATTACTCTATGAAATGCTGTGCCATCATAAAAACCGATTGAAACTAAACTATCGAAATTGGCAACATGCTTTGGAGCAACATCATTGAACAGTTCAATTTTGATCTTACCGAGTTCAGAACCTTTTTGAAAAGTTGTAATAACATATTTAGGTCTGTCCATTTTTTCACCTGCGTTTAATATATTAATAGAAAAAAATCCGAAAAATATAGCAATTACTAACAAAAAGTTTTTCATCGTTTCTCTCCAAAATCAACAAACACAAAAATATATGACTTTTCAAAAATAATAATATTGTTTGAAAATTCGGCATTATAATTGATTTGCGATTTTGAAATATTGTTGAAATCTAATTTGTGAGAATAGTGAAAAAAATTATAAATTTTTCTTTTGCAATAGCAATCTTTTTAACTTCGAATATTTTATTAGGATCGAGCTTACCTGAAAGTGTGCTTGTCGGATATTGGCATAATTGGGATCATCCGCTTGCACCGATGGTCGCTCCTGAAAAAGTGCATCCAGCATACAATGTGATTAATATTGCATTTGCAACACCACGTGAAGGGACAGATTATGATATATATTTTCATCCTTTAATTATAAAAAAGGACGACTTTAAATCGAGACTTCGGAAGATTCAAGCATCAGGCAAGAAAGTTTTACTTTCGATTGGTGGCGGCAATACAACAATTAAGCTTGATAGCGCTATTGAACGCGATGTTTTTGTGCAATCTGTATTACGTTTATTGTTCGATTATGAATTTGATGGAATTGATATAGATTTAGAGGGAAATTCTATAAGACTAACTGGTGGCACAATTGCCGAGCCGATTGATTTATGTGTCGTTCTGCTTATAGACGCTGTGAAGATGATTATGCGAGAATATCAGTTAGCATTTGGTAAAAAGTCGATTTTGACGATAACACCTGAAACTGCTTATGTACAAGGCGGACAGAGCAACTTTGGTGGCTATTGGGGGGCATACCTGCCTTTGCTCGATGCACTTCGTGATTCAATTGATCTGGTAAATGTTCAGCTTTATAATAGCGGAGCTATGTATGGGCTTGACTGGGGGATTTATTATCAAGGAACAGCTGATTTTATAGTGGCTATGACAGAAAAATTGATTTTAGGATTTAATACGAAAGGTGGATTTTTCAAAGGCTTTCCACCAGAAAAAGTTACAGTTGCCCTGCCAGCTTGTCCGATTGCCGCAGGAGGAGGATTTACACCACCCGATACAGTAGCAAAAGCTATGAATTATTTGCTCGGACGCTCGGAGAATTACGATGGACATTACAAACTTCGTCAAAAAGGTGGTTACCCTACACTTCGTGGAATGACAACTTGGTCTATAAATTGGGATGCTACTGATTCTTGCTCTTATTCATATGAGTTTGCTGAGAATTATCAGCGTATATACCAAATTTCAACAATTGCTAATAACAATTTTTTTAATAATCACAAAAATAAACAGGTAAATAAAGAGCTATATTTTGACATATTTCCAAATCCAGCAAATAATCAAATAATTGTTGCCTTACCAGAGTTTTGCACTGAAAGAATTCCTCTGCAATATAATATTCGAAATTTATATGGGGAAACAGTTCTGCAAGGCAAAATAAACTCGTTGGAGTTCCCTATAAAAATAACACAGTTTCCAAAAGGTATATATTTCAAAACTATCGAAGACTATACTGATAAATTCATAAAAGATTAGTATATTTGAATGCTTTTTTAGCTGAAAATTACTGAATTTTTATTATTATTGTAAGTTATTGATTTTTAGTTTTTTATGAATTTATTAGATAGATATATTCTTCGTCAGTTCATAAGCACGCTATTTTTTGCGATTATTGCACTATGCCTGATTTTCCTTGTAGTGAATTTAATGGAAAATTTGGATGATTTCATAGATAAAAAAGTCCCTAATCCAGTAATAATAAAATATTATATTTCGTTTTTCCCAGTATTATTGTAAAAACTTCCACCTGTT
>DAIPLL010000261.1:0-1263 GCA_036769265.1 Kapaibacterium sp. (SeqCode) | reverse complement strand
CCCGTAGATCGCCCCAAAAAAGAAATCGTTCGTAAATTTTAATTAGAGCGGTTTCTTTTTTTTATTTTATGAACTTTTTTATTAAAAAATCGTAAATTAATTATTTGTTTTTACAAATTTTTCGGAAGTTTTATGGTTAAAAGAATTATCAAAGGTTTTCTTCCGCTATTTGCAATGATATTATTTTTAGGAGGGCAGAGCTCTATGTGTCAGATGAAACCAATTCAATTTACAAAAGACACTCTTGAGAATGGTTTACAGGTGATATATCACGTAGATCGTTCTGCTCCAGTTGTTGCAACAATTGTGCATTATCGCGTTGGTTCTCGTGATGAAGACCCACAGAAAACAGGTTATGCTCATCTTTTTGAACATTTGATGTTCGAAGCAACAACAAATATTCCTCGTGCCTCGATCGATAAATATGTGCAAGAAGCTGGTGGCGATTTGAATGCACATACTTCATTCGATGAAACTGTTTACTACTTACGCTTGCCATCAAATGAAATCAAATTAGCACTATGGATCGAGTCCGAACGTATGCGTGGATTATTGCTTGAGCCTGTGGGCGTTGAAACACAACGTGGTGTTGTTATCGAAGAGCTGAAGATGCGACGCAACAACCAACCATATGGAACACTGCTCGATGAAGTTTGTAATGCTTTGTTCCCGGGGAGCTCATATCAATGGACTACTCTTGGTTCAGAAGAGCATTTAAAAGTTGCTACAATCGAAGATTTCCGCAATTTTTATAACAATTTTTACCAACCGAACAATGCAACGCTTGTTATTGCAGGTGATATTGACATAGAAGAAACACGAAAATACGTTCAACAGTACTTCGTAGAACTTCCAAAAGCACCAGAACCAAGACGCAATGATTTCAGAATTCAGCCTATGTCAGGCGAAGTGCGTAAGCAAATAGACGACCCCAAAGCACAATTGCCGGCAATTTTTGTTGGTTTCCGAGCACCTGCACTTGGGGATTTAGATTACTACCCAATGACAATACTGCTCGACGTACTTTCCGCTGGTGAGAGCTCACGCCTATATCAAACAATTGTGGACATAGAACGGTTAGCTGCCCAAGCTGGAGCTTTCCCATTTGCACTGGAAAAGTCTGGTATGGCTGCTTTGTATGCTATAGCCAACCCGAATAAAAAATTGGATGATATAGAAAAGTTGATTATTAAGGAAATCGATAAAGTTATAGAAAAAGGTATAACCGACGAAGAGCTAACAAAAGCAAAGAATATCAAGGAA
>DAIPLL010000053.1:0-9084 GCA_036769265.1 Kapaibacterium sp. (SeqCode) | reverse complement strand
ACAAATGCTGCCTACCAAGCTTTGGGCTCAACTTTTATTGCCGTTCCTGCCGAAAACAGCATAAATATTAAAAATCCTGCAATGTGGGCTACTTCAACCTCAACTCGTATTTCCACAGGTTACAATTTTAATCAGCACCTTAATGAAACAAGCAAGGAGACGCTTTATCAAAACAACGGAAAAGTTAGTGGGTTGAATATTTTGCTTAATATTGATAAAGATTTAGGAATTTCTATAAGTTTTGGTTTGCATACTTTTTCCAGTATCAATTATCTTGTTGCAAACAAGTTTAAAATTGAAAAAGATGGGATGACATTAGATGGGAAGCATACATTTCAAGGTAGCGGTGGTCTATCGAGTGCTTATTTTGGTGCTTCAACCAAAATCATAAATAATTTGGCTATTGGAGCTTCGATATTTAAAGTTTTCGGACCTATAAAAAACTCAACTTATACTGAGTTTTATGATTTTTATTCTTACAATTATGAGATAATCCGCTCTGATTATGCATCATCTTGGGGAACACGTTTTGGAGCAGTTTACACAACTGAGAATTTTAATTTTGGCGGATTTTATGAATATGTTGATAAAATAAAATTTTCAAGAGAAACTAAGTATTCAACTTTAGCAGTTAATGATACAATTCTTAAAGCTTCATTTAATGAAAAATTCCCCTTACAATATGGTATAGGAGCTTCTTTTAAAACTGGAAAGTTTTTATTTGCAAGTGATTTTGTAATGATCAGTTCAAAAGATTTGAAATATAATCCAACAACCAATACCGAATTTGATAATTCTTACAAATTTTCCTTTGGTTCAATAAGATACGGGAATACAAGTCGATACTCTGATTTTCTTGATAGGATAAATTATAAAGTAGGTATTTATTACCAAAAACTATATTATAAAATTAACAGTAAAAATATCAATGAATTTGCTTTAAGTTTCGGTGGAGAAGCCCCTTTGGGTAGTGGTGGAGTTTTAGATATAGCATTTGTATTTGGGAAACGTGGGAATTTGCAGAATAATCTTATTAATAATTACTTCGGTCGTCTTTTTGTAGATATAAGTATTGGCGAAATATGGTTCAAACCTTTCAAACGTAGATATGAATAAAGGAATTGCAATGGAAAAATCAAAAATTATACGCTCGACTACTGTCATCGGTGTTCTTCGTGATGGAAAATGCGCAATGGGCTCCGATGGACAGGTTACATTCGGTAACACGGTGTTGAAACATAATGCAAAAAAGGTTCGTAAGATTTATAATAACACAATACTCTGCGGTTTTGCAGGTGCAACGGCAGATGCCTTTACTCTATTGCAGCGTTTCGAAGAGAAAATTGAATCGCACCGCGGCAATTTATACCGTGCTTCAATCGAACTTGCAAAAGATTGGCGAACAGACCGCTACTTGCGGCGTCTTGAGGCTATGCTTGCTGTAATGACAAATAGCGAGGCTTTACTTATAAGCGGCACAGGAGATGTTATTCAACCCGAGGACAATATTATAGCCATTGGTTCAGGTGGACCTTACGCACTTTCAGCTGCTCAAGCACTTCTAAAACATACAAATCTTTCAGCTCGAGAAATAGTTGAAGAATCACTTAATATTGCTGGAAAAATTTGCATTTATACTAATCTTTCGATAAATATCGAAGAACTTTAATTTTATGTCTAATATTTAGATGAAACAATATATGAATGAAAAAGAATTATTTGATCAAACAAAAGAAGCAAACATAACAGAAGAGTATCTTACTCCGAGGCAAATAGTTGCTGAACTTGATAAATATGTAATTGGTCAGGATGCCGCAAAGAAAGCTGTTGCTATTGCTTTACGCAATCGTTGGCGTCGCCAGCGAGTTCAGGACAAAATTCGTGATGAAATTAATCCGAACAATATAATTATGATCGGTCCAACTGGAGTTGGTAAAACAGAAATTGCTCGCCGACTGGCAAAACTCGCTGGAGCTCCTTTTGTGAAAGTCGAAGCAACTAAATTTACCGAAATTGGCTATGTAGGGCGTGATGTTGAATCTATGGTACGTGATCTGGTCGAACGTTCGGTTGCTATGGTGCGCGAGGAAAAAACTAAGGAAAAGCTTAATGAAGCACAAATTTTAGCAGAAAATCGCATTTTAGATATATTAATTCCTCCTATTACGCGTGGTCCATCTTTCGATACGGCAACAGACAGCGAAGTTGAAGAAAATCGTCGCACTCGTGAACATTTCCGTGATATGCTTCGTCGAGGTGTGCTCGATGAACGTCATATTGAAATTGACGTTGTAGTCGATCAAGTGCCATCTATGCAAATTCTCGGACCTATTGGTTTAGATGAAATGGGGATGAATTTGCAGGATTTATTCGGAAGCATTATGCCCAAAAAAAGCAAGAAAAGGCGTTTAAAAATTGCAGATGCAAAAAAAGTACTACAAAAAGAAGAAGCTGAAAAATTGATCGATATGGATGCAGTTATTCGCGAAGCTTTGCAAAAAGCTGAAAATAATGGTATTATTTTTATAGACGAAATCGATAAAATTGCATCTCGTGGTTCTTCAGGGCATGGACCAGAAGTAAGCCGCGAAGGTGTCCAACGTGATTTATTACCGATTGTTGAAGGTTGCACTGTCAATACTCGATATGGGCAAGTTCATACTCAACATATATTGTTTATTGCGTCGGGTGCTTTCCATGTTTCCAAGCCATCTGATTTAGTTCCAGAGCTACAAGGTCGTTTTCCTATACGAGTTGAGTTAAAAAGTTTAACAGAAGATGATTTTGTTAAAATTCTAACAGTCCCAGAAAATGCTTTGATTAAGCAATATAAAGCTCTTGCCGCCGCCGAATGTATCGAACTTGAGTTCGATGAAAGTGCTATTCGCGAAATAGCCTCCATCGCTGCACGTGTAAACGAGCAAATAACAAACATTGGTGCTCGCCGCCTTCATACAATTATGACAACTTTGCTCGAAGATATCCTATTTAATGCACCAGATAATATATCAGATAAACATATTATTATAGATGCAGAACTTGTCCACAAAAACTTGAATAATATTGTTGAGAATAATGATTTAAGTCGTTATATTTTATAGATTTATGGAAAAAAAAGAATTAGCCCGTAAAATTTATCAAGCTGCTTATATTCAAGGTAGCTTTATGCTGCGTTCAGGAAAGATAAGCAACGAATATTTCGATAAATATCGATTCGAATCACAACCTCATTTACTACGAGCAATTGCCGAGAATATGAAAAATGCAATTCCTGCTGGTATTGATTATTTAGCTGCACTCGAAATGGGTGGTATTCCAATTGCAACTGCTCTTTCATTGATTACAGGTATTCCTGTTGTGTTCGTCCGCAAAGAAGCAAAAAAATATGGTACCTGCAAGCTGGCTGAGGGTTTAGAAATCAAAGGTAAAAATCTACTAATTGTGGAAGATGTTGTTACTTCTGGTGGACAAGTTGTAATCTCTGCGAATGATCTGCGAAAGCTGGGGGCTGCTGTAAAATACGCTCTTTGTGTAATTGATAGGCAGTCGGGTGGCAAGGAACATCTAAAAGAAAATGATATTGAGCTTATTTCGCTTTTCACAATGGATGAATTAAAGGGAGCCTAATCATCGTATGATTTAGGTTCCCACAACTCTCCTTCGCAAGGTGGTTCGAGTTTTGTAACGTGCACATCCAAAACTTTACACAATTGACTTGATGGCTCAAAATGTTTGCATTTACCACATAATGTTTCTTCTTGGAAAGATTCCATCCTTTTTTGGTATTTTTCGTATTGTTTATATGCAGGATAAATTCCTAAAAACCAAATCAAAAAAGCAGTTATCCACCAAGTGCTTCGTAAATTCAAATATTCTATTCCAAAAAAAGCAAACAAAATTAGAACAGAGCTTCGTAGCAATGCTCCCATTACAATTGCTCCGACAGTAACGCGAGGTTCGTTGTAGTCGTCCTCTTCCGATGGATTTCGGAAAAGAAACATATCAATTATTTTCTCTAAGTAATTCGTAACTATCTCTTAATTTGGTTTATCAATTCATCGTATATTTTTTTAACTGATTTATCAGTTGAAAGATAATTTTCAATTGCTTGGCAAGAATGAAGCACCGTTGAGTGATCACGTCCGCCAAAGCTTGCTCCGATTTGCTTTAGTGGCAAATCAGTGAACTGCTTAGCTAAATATATTGCCATCTGGCGTGCAAAAGCCACCTCGTGTTTGCGTGTTTTAGATTCCATCAATTCAATCTTGATATTCAGCTTTTCGGCAACGATTTTCTTAATTTTATCAATAGAAATAGTATCTGATTCTTCGTAATTAACATTTCCAAAAACTACTTCTTTTGCTAAGTCAAGCGTTAAAGCTTTTTTATCGAATGTTATTTTTGCGAGCAAACTTATAAGTGCCCCCTCTAATTCGCGGATGCTTGTTTTGATGTTGCGAGCAATGAATTCTAATATATCCAGTGGTAAGTCAATCCCTTCATCTTCGCTTTTTCGTTTAATTATAGCTAATCGTGTTTCATAATCAGGAATTTGTATATCGGCTATGAGTCCCCATTGGAAACGAGAAATAAGCCGAGCATCTATGTCTGTTAGTTCTTTTGGCTGACGGTCGCTTGCAAAGATCAACTGCTTACCATTTTGATATAGATCGTTAAATGTATGGAAAAAGTGATCTTGTGTTTTTTCCTTCCCTGTAAAAAACTGAATATCATCGACAATTAAAACATCGACATCTCGGTAAAGAGCAGCAAATTCGTGCAATTTATTGTTCTGTATTGCATTTATAAAATCAATTGTAAATCGCTCGCTGTTTGTGTATAAAACTTTTTTATTCGGATATTCACGGCAAATTCTATTACCAATAGCTTGCACAAGATGTGTTTTGCCAAGACCAGTGCCTCCATAAATAAACAAAGGATTAAACTTGGTTTTTCCTGGGTCTTTGCTCACTGCTAATGCAGCAGAGTATGCCAGTTGATTACTATCTCCAACTACAAAATTTTCAAATGCATATCTTGAATTTAAATTACTGTTGAAAGGTTTTTCTTGTTTTATTATATTGTTGATTGGATACTTCAGCCCAGGTAGTTTAATTGTCTTGCTTTCGATAGAATTCTTGCTCTCCTCGACAATTACTTCATATTGCAATTTAGCATTTTCACCAAGTATTTTTTCGATTGTTCTTTGCAATAAATCATAATAATGCGTTTCAATCCATTCATAAAACCATTGGCTTGGCACCAGTATAGTTAATTTTTTATCTTCCAATTTATGTGCTTTAATTGGCTTGAACCAAGTATTAAAAACTTGCTTATCTACATTGTCTTGAATAATTTCCAAACATTTATTCCAATTTTCAATAGCGAGAATATCTGTTGTTTCCGGAAAATTGTTTGCAGGTTTTGCTTTACGTCCGTTTAAAGTATCATCCGGAAACAAGCTAACTTCCAATTGTTGATTTTTCTCCAAATCTATCTCCTCAAATTATCATTCATTTCAAACTTTTTTCAAAATAGGGATAAAATCCCTTCTAAAAACTATGCCAAATACTTGCTTTTAGTAAAAAAATATTTAGAAATATGCTTAAATTCTATTTTTTTCTCAAAGGAACTTGTAAGAATAAGAATAGTAATATAAAATTATCATCTATAATCCCTTTGCCTTTTTTAAAATTATAAAAGTATCTTTTAGTTTAAATATCACAATAAAAAATTAATCATACAAACAAAAAAAAGTAAAATTTATGAAAAAAAATTTGGTTGAATTAAAGTTCACGTTATATAAGAACTTATAAAATCAGAGTATATAATAAAAAAATGTTCGATTTCGCACAATTTTAAATGTTAAGAAAAATTTTATTTTGTGAAAGAAATTTTACTTTGAATTTATAAAAATTCTGTAAGTCATTGATAATAAATAAGATAGTGGTATTATTAAAAATTAACATTTACTTTAAGTTATTATTTTTTTTAAGTTAAATCGATTTTGACAACAAAAGAAGTTTTTTTAACTAAAATATGAAAATAGTTTAATAAATACTATAAATGAAAAAATTATCATTTATATTTAATTTTTAAAAACAAAATAATGGTTGAAAATATCAGTGAAAAAACATTTGCAATAATTATTGGTATGTTATTTAGCATTATACCATAAGTAAGCCAAAGAATCAGCCCGATTTCGAATATTATATACATACCGAGCGAAATATCCTTTGTGTGCTTAGTTCGAATTACTTTGATTGCTTGAGGAATAAATGCACTTGTGGTAAGCCCTGCTGCAATTAGCCCAATTATTGTTTCAATTATCATCCGAATAATCCCTTCCAAATACTTTTGTATCAGGAATATCATCAATTATATGGTGATAAAATAGTAAATCCATTGTTTTATCAATAGCTTCTTCTATTTCATCATTCCAGCGCCAAATTATCTCACCGCTGCGTGATATATGGCTTTGCTCATCTTCATATTCGTCAATTTGCTCGCTTTTAGCAAGAAGATTATCTTTTATCTCTTCTGTAATAAGCAATATTTTAGTATCCTCGATTTCAGCAGGTACGACCCAAAAAACAAACGGCAGTGGGAATTCAAAAGTATCAAACCACTCTTCGCTTAAATCAATTGTGAATTTGCCAGCATCTTTTGCAAAATATGAGATAAAGGCATCAAAATCTTCTTTACTGTATGCTTTATTGGTAATATTAGTTTGAATATCATATTTTTCAGCTAAAAGTATTTTAGCAATTGAAATAAGATATTCGGATGCATCTTCAAAATAAATATGATCGAGTGTTTTCATATTTTGCTTAAAACTTAAAGTAAGAAGTTCAGAATAGCCTTTGGTTGCAAGCACTGTAGTTGGAAGAATTCGCCAATCGCCTTTTTTTGAGATTTTTGCAAATGATAGGGGGGTCATCATTGCTATTTCTACTCTTGTATTAAGAAGTAGTTCAGAGACTTTTTCTTCAGTGGTTTTAATGAGAAGGTCTCTTTCCAAACAATTTATGTATAATGGTTCAAAAAGTTTATTTTCAATTACTGCAATTCTATATCGCATTAATCACCTTTTTTAATTACAAATCTACAATAAAAAAACAAATTATTAAACTAAATAGCAATATTAAAAATTTGATTATTATATGATGAACAAAAATGAAAAAAATTTTTGAAAAGTATCACCTATTTTCGTAAATTTGTTCCCTTAATAATTTAATAAATAGTATTTTTTCATTAAGTTATGATGTTTAATAAAAATAGTGTTGGGGAAAATATATGACAAAAGCAGATATTGTTGATGAAATTGCAAAAGCTACAGGGCTTACTAAGATTGAAACAAAGTCCGTTGTAGATGGTGTATTTGCAAGTATAGTGAAAGCTATTTCCGAAGGTAAAAGAATAGAACTACGTGGTTTTGGTGTTTTTAAAGCAAAAAGTCGTAAACCAAGAATGGCTCGTAATCCTAAAACTGGCGAAGTTGTTCAACTCGATAAAAGGTTTGTTCCTGTTTTTAAACCATCACCAGAATTTTTAAGCAAAGTAAATGAAATGATGAAACAAAACGAGGATTAATAAATTAATTAACTGATTTTAGGAGAAAAATATGCCTTGTGGTCGAAAAAGAAAGCGCCATAAAATGGCTACTCACAAACGTAAAAAACGTTTGCGTAAGAACAGACACAAAAAGAGGAAATAATTAACTAATAAAAAGCGTTTTACTTTTTGTGAAACGCTTTTTTCGAATTTGATGGTGTTTAAATGAAAAATATTCTGATTACTGGAGCTTCTCGTGGCATTGGTAAAGCACTTGTAGCTTCGTATTTAAACAAAAACAATAGAGTTTTTGCTATTGCACGTAATACGGAAAATCTCAGTGTTTTAAAACATCAGTTCCAGCAACAACTTGAGTTTACTACTTGCGATGTATCGGAACCTAACCAAGTGCGAAATGCTTTCTCATTGGCTGAAAATTACCTTAATAAGGTTGATATAGCGATATTAAATGCAGGTATAAGCGGTTCAGAGGGCTTTGATAATTTTTTGAGCGAGAAGTTTATAAAAATATACAAGACAAATTTATTCGGCGTTGTTTACTTTTTTGAACATTTAATTCCTCACTTTAAAAATAATGGTGGGGGAGTGCTTGCAGCGGTTAGCTCGCTTGCAGATGTTCGTGGATTTCCCGGTAGTGCTGCGTATTCCAGTAGTAAAGTTGCCTTAACTCACACTTTAGAGGCTGCACGTGCAGAACTGAGCAAGTTCAATATTCGTGTGGTTACAATTCGTCCAGGATTTGTTCGTACTGATATGACTGCAAAAAATCGTTTCCCAATGCCGTTTATGATTGAACCAGAAAAAGCTGCTGAAATAATTCTCAACGGCATTGAGCGGGGTAATCTTCGTATAAATTTTCCTTTGCCCACATATTTACTTACGAATTTAATTAAATTTATGCCTGATGGACTTTATGATTTTATTATGAGAAATTACAAGGTTAGAATAGATGACTAATATTGATTGGCTAATTGTTGGATTGGGCAATCCAGGAATTAAGTACGAGAAAAATAGGCATAATGTTGGGTGGATGGTTATTGATGCAATTATAAAAAAATATGGTTTAAATGAAACACAAGAAAGTAAGAAGTATATCTTTTCTAAATGGAGTTTCAAACGAAAAAATGTTATTTTAGCAAAACCGCTTACCTTTATGAATCTTTCAGGTAAAGCAGTTCAAGCTCTTAAAATTAAATACAAAATTCCCGATGAACGAATATTGGTTGTAGTTGATGATTATAACTTTCCTGTTGGAAAAGTGCACCTGAAAGCTGGTGGAAGCGATGGTGGTCATAATGGTATTGCTTCAATAATTGAAGAGACAAAAAAAAACAGTTTTTATCGTCTTCGTTGCGGTATTGGGAATGATTTTCCGAAAGGTATGCTTGTTGAATATGTACTTTCAGATTTCAGAACCGAGGAAATTGACGACTTAAACAATATGATAAACAAAGCTGTTCAATCCATAGAGACAGTTGTTGAATTCGGTGCAGCTCGTGCAATGACACT
>DAIPLL010000260.1:0-1272 GCA_036769265.1 Kapaibacterium sp. (SeqCode) | reverse complement strand
TTTGTGGCAAAGCATCACGACTCCATTTTTAATCGGGCGCCGGTGATATTCTGTGGAATTAACCATTTAGATGCTGAACGGGAGAAAAGCATAAAAAGTTTTGCAACAGGTTTAACTGAAACTTTTGATATCGAAAATACTTTTAAATTAATGCTAAAATTACATCCAGAAACTCGCCGAATTTATATAATAAACGACCGTACTACAACTGGAGAAGGCAACAGGCGAGCTTTAAGTAAAGTTATTCCGAAATTTGCGGATAAGGTTGAATTCGTGTTCTTGGAGGACTTAACATTCGAAAATTTGCTATACGAAGTATCTCAAATATCACCATTCAGGAATTTAATTTTTCTTATGACATTTAATCGAGACGCATCTGGCAAAGTAATTTCTTATGACAAAAGCATTGAAAGTATATATGGTGCTTCACCAGTGCCAATTTACGGTGTTTGGGATTTTTTCCTTGGCAAAGGTATTGTGGGCGGTTGCCTAACAAGCGGCTACTATCAAGGCAAAAAGGCAGGTGAAATCGCTCTAAAAGTTCTTGATGGAGCTGATGTTTCGAAAATCCCTATTATTCGCACTGGACTTAATCAATATATGTTTGATTATAAATTACTTTTTAAGTATAATATTGATATAACAAAATTGCCTCCGGGTAGTATTATTATCAATAAACCGAAGTCTTTTTATGAAATTAATAAAACTCTGGTGTGGCTTGGTTTAATTATTATTGGACTATTGATTTCAATTATTTTAATACTACATCGCAATCATCAAAAGCAAAAGCTTTTGATGCAAGCCCTTGCAGAAAGTGAAGCGAAATATAGGAACCTGTTTGAAACAATGCCAAATGGTTATTACCGTTCTACTCCGCAAGGTTATTTTGTAGATGCCAATCCAGCATTTATTCATATGCTTGGTTACGAAAGTTTGGAAGAACTAAAATCAATTTACATCCCCGATACTATCTATGTTACTCCCGAAGAACGTGAGGAGATAAGTTCTAAAAGTTCTGAATTTACTAGTGTTATTGAAATTTACCGCTTGAAACGCAAAGACGGTAAAATAATTTGGGTTGAAGATCATAGCCGATATATTCGTGATGAACAAGGTAATATTATTTACCACGAAGGCATTTGCAAAGATATTACTGATCGAAAAATTGCTGAAGAAAAAATTCTCGAACTCAATAGAACCTTAGAAGAGAAAGTACAACAAAGAACCTTAGAACTAAAAAATGCCCTTAATAATTTAGAAATATCAAATTAT
>DAIPLL010000259.1:0-1274 GCA_036769265.1 Kapaibacterium sp. (SeqCode) | reverse complement strand
GGATTAAATAACTTGCCTTTTAGCTCTTCATCCATTCCAATCCCCGAGTCTTTAAAAGTAATTATGCCAGGAATAGTATTTATCAAGGTTCGTAGCTTTAATTCACTTTCACGTAGCGCATTTTCTGTTAAAACTTTTTCTGTAACATCTTCGATCAATACTGCGAATTGTGATTTTCTCGGCGAAAAGGCGATTACTTTAAAATATTTACCTAATTCTTGGGAAAAATTTATAAATTCTTTGGTATTCCCATAAATAGCCACTTCACCATAATTTTCTATCCAGTATTTTTCCGTATTCGGCAAAACTTCAAGTACTCGCTTGCCGATTAAATCCTTCTTATGTAAGCCTGTTAATCTCTCAAAAGCTGAGTTTACCTCTAAGAATTTATAATCGACAGGTTTGCCATCGCTATCGAATATCATTTCGTGAAGTGCGAGTCCTTGATCCATTGTATCGATAAGTTCGCGATATTTCTCTTCGCTTTCGCGTAACCGAATTTCAGCATTTTTTCGTTCAGTGATATCTTCAATCACACCTTCGTAAAATATTTCACCATTTACGTCAACAATTTTTTTCCCAACATCACGAACCCATATAATGCTCCCATCTTTACGCACAAGGCGGTATTCTTCTGCAATCATATCGTGCGTTACAAACTGGGCTGTCTGCACCATCCGAAGTTCTGGCACAGCATAGAGATTATAAGCATTGATTTTTTGAATCTCCTCGAGTGTTTCATAGCCTGTAATCTCTAGAAGAGCTCTATTGGCATATAGAATTCGCCCATCTGGTGTTGATTTATATATTCCTACGGGTAGCTCATCCAGCGATAAATGAACATCTTCCAAAGAAGAAATGGATTTTTTTATATCATCCTCTTCTTTTTCGGGATATCCTATTTCTTTATTGCTTGATTTTTCTATTTTCATAAATTTTTTTTGAAAATTGTGTATGGATAAATATAACTAATCAAAAATTAACAAACAGTTAAAAAAAAATTTAATTATTTCTAACAATTTAAACTGGTATGCTGAAATAGAAGCGACTACCTTCGCCAACTGTGCTTTCTGCCCAAATTACACCGCCGTGCTTTTCTATAAATTCTTTGCAAAGAATAAGCCCCAGCCCTGTGCCTGTTTCGTTGTGGGTGCCCGGAGTTGTTGTTTTGCTCTCTATGCTAAACTATTCATTAAGTTTGGATGGCTCAATCCCAACTCCTGTATCTTCAATTGTAACTATAAAGTATATAATATCACCAACTTGAAAAAAAT
>DAIPLL010000258.1:0-1274 GCA_036769265.1 Kapaibacterium sp. (SeqCode) | reverse complement strand
GATAATTTCTCTGCATCAATATGATGCCCTTGTTTTTCAGCTATATCTTCAAGATTAAGTGCAACAATCATCGGTTTGCCCAGTTCCATAAGTTCAATTGTCAGCTCAAGGCTTCTTGTAAGCATTGATGCATCAACAACATTAATGATCAAATCAATTTTTTGATGAAGCAAAAAATTTACAGTTATTTCTTCGGCTGGATGCAAATAATTCAGCGAAAACAGTCCCGGCAGATCTATTAGTCTTAATGTGTCACCGTATAAATTTACATCTGTCGAGTTTAATTCAACTGTTGGTCCAGAACTTGCAACTTTTATATCAGATAAAACTTTAAAAAGTGTACTTTTCCCGGAATTTGGTTGCCCAACTAAAACAGCTGTGTAAATTTTATTCATACTAAAACTCTACAAATATTTTTTCGGCTAAACCACGTCCAATTGCAACTTTAGCATTACTATTCGATTTGTTAAGAACCAAAATTGGTCCCCATTTCGCCCAGTTTTGCTTTACCAAAATGTCATTTATATGAATACCCATTACTCCTAAATGTTGGCGAATATCCCTTCCTGCCTGAACATCAACGACTTTCAGGTTCATATCTGCAGGTGCTTCTAATAAAGTAACTTTTGCCATTTTCTCATTCGTTCAATTAGGAAAAACTAAATTACGAAATAGCAAAAACTAATCAAAATTTATTTATAATATTTTTTTACAAAATTCATCATATTTCAAAAAATGGTGAGATATGAACAAAAATAGAGTTCGAAAACTTAACGAAAAAGAATTTCAAGAAGGAGATATAATATATTGGATGAGTCGCGACCATCGTGTTAAAGATAATTGGGCGCTAATTTATGCTTATAATTTAGCAAGAGATTTAAAAAGTAAGCTTAAAGTTGTTTTTACTCTTGATTTCAGCTATCCCTTGGCTAATTACAGAAGCTTTTCATTTATGATTGACGGACTGCGGCAAGTTCAAAACGATTTATATAAGCTCAATATCCCATTTATAATGTTATTAGGAAATCCGTTAGATACTATGCAAAAATATATTTCAGAAAATGATATTGCTGCGATTATTAATGACTTCGATCCACTAAAAGTAAAACAATTATGGAAAAAACAAATTGCTGAAAAAATTAACGTACCATTCTACGAAGTTGATACACACAACATTGTGCCTGCGTTTTATGTAACCGATAAGCAGGAATTTGCAGCTTATACATTAAGACCTAAATTGCATAAATTGATGAGCGAATTTCTCGAGGAATTTC
>DAIPLL010000257.1:0-1286 GCA_036769265.1 Kapaibacterium sp. (SeqCode) | reverse complement strand
TGTTGCTATCGACAAGAGCAAATATAGAACGAGCATGGAAAATTCGGAAAACTTTTGGAGGCGGAATGCGCCAAGTTGTCATTTTGGCGGCTGCCGCAAAACATGCAATAATCAACAATTTGCACAGGCTGATTGATGATAACAAGAAAGCCATTGCTTTTACCTTACTCGTTAATAAAAGTGAATTATTTAAAATCGATCAGAGCAAGGTCGATACAAATATTGTGATGATAGATAAAATGGCAAATATTCCAATGAGTAAGCTAATTAATAAATTAAAAGAACATGGAGTGCTAATTAGTGCGTTAAACGAAAACCGTATGCGTTCAGTCTTTCATTTGGATATATCGTTCCACGATGCCTCCGATGCTGCAAACATTTTGGTTAATACCGCCACGGAATTATTGGAACAGAGCAATGAAAGCACAAATTGATATAAACAATTTATTTGATCCATTCAAACATAAAACTTCCACCAAGGTTCAATTTCATCAAGTTGATTCTTTTAAAATACTACACAATATTCAATATTTATATATGTTCGAAAACGCACGATTGGAGTATTTGCAGTCGCTCGGATTGGCAAACAATTTAACCGATTTAATAGATAAGTTCCCAGTGATGACTGTTCATCACGAGATAGATTATTTTTCACCTTCCTATTTTAACGATATCATCGATATTTACACAAGAATCAAGGAAATTGGAAATAGTTCGATTAAATTTGAGAATATAGCAATCACCAACGACATACTCCACGCAAAAGCCATAACGGTCTACGTTTACATCAACCCGCTGACGGGGGATTCATTACCTATTCCTCAGAATATAAGGGAAATAATTACCCTATAATTAATGCGTAAAAGTACGTACGAGTTTACAACTGTTGAGCAATAATTTTCATTTCTCTTAAGCTTTTAATGTCTAATTTTGTATTAATATTTTTTCGGTGAGTACTTACAGTAAATGTGCTGATATTAAGTTTGTCGGCTATTGCCTTTGTTGATAATCCTTCGCCAACTAATTTAAGAACATCTATTTCGCGCGAAGTTAACAAAGCTCGTATTTCACTATTGCTAAATTTTGATAGGCTAACCTTATTGCTGTTCCCGTTTTCTGCTTTTGGTTTATCGGGGATTCGTATAGATTTGCCATTCATCATAATTTCGGCAAATTTTGAAATTTCATCGAATAAAATATCCAAGATTTTTGAATTAAAATACTTTTTACCCTTTAATATTGTAATTATCGAATTGTGAAGCTCTTCTTTAGAAGCATCCTTAAAT
>DAIPLL010000256.1:0-1297 GCA_036769265.1 Kapaibacterium sp. (SeqCode) | reverse complement strand
ATTTATTTCTTTTGTGGAAATTGTAAAATTATTGCGTCAGCATTGTCCTTGGGATAGAGAACAAACTAATGAATCAATTTCTCATCTTATTATTGAAGAAGCTTACGAAACTTTGGATGCAGTTCAAAAGAAAAACGATGTCGAGTTTGCAAAAGAGCTCGGGGACTTGCTCCTGCATATAGTGATGCACGCAATTATGGCAGAAGAACGTAAAGCATTTAATTTAATCGATGTTATCAACAAAATTTCGGAAAAGATGGTTTTGCGTCATCCTCATGTTTTTGTTGATATCAAAGTTAGCGGAGAAGGTGAAGTTTTAGAAAATTGGGAAAAGATAAAAAAACAAGAAGGTCGCAAAAATACACTTGATGGAGTCCCAATTAGTTTGCCAGCATTGCTTCGTGCGGAACGTATACAGCAAAAAGCTTCTCGTGTTGGTTTTGATTGGGACAACAAACAAGACGTTTGGAAAAAGGTTGACGAGGAATACGCTGAATTGAAAGCTGAACTTCAAAATGGGAACGCTCAGAAGGTGCAGGAGGAATTTGGCGATTTGCTCTTTGCATTGGTCAATGCAGCACGTTTTGAAAATATTGTACCTGAGTCTGCACTGCAACTAACAAATACAAAATTTATAAATCGCTTTCGATATGTAGAAGAGCAAGCTCGTAAAACAGGCAAAGATTTAAGTAATATGACGCTTGCCGAAATGGACGCCCTTTGGAATGAAGCAAAAGAAAAAGGCATAAAATAATATAACTTTTTGCTTTTATTACTAATTAAAATTATTTAATTTGTAGAGACTTTTTGTAAATCAAATCAAGCAATCATATGGCAAAAAAAATACGATTTCAAGATGTTTTTCAGCCTGGTGATATTTTAGCATTATTAATAGTAATTATCGGTGTGCTGATTGCGATTTTCTTGGATGGGCTTGCAGTCAAGCTTATAGGTGTAAGCATTGCCGTGCTTGGCGGTTTGGCGCTTGTGTTAATGATCTCACAAAGATTATCCGAAATTGTCGAATCAAATAAATTTAATATTCCTGAAACAAAAAATCTAAAAGTTACTGTTGTTAAAGATTCCACTGCAAAAAGACAAACAGTTGAGAATTTTGATCCGTCAATCGATATTGAGAAAATCGAACAAACCAATACTATGGGAGCCGATGAAGGTTTTCGTATTGTGAGCAAATCATCGCGAAATCTGCAAAATAAACTTGATACGCAACAAACAACATCTTCAATCAGTGAAGTTAATACAATTAATGAAACCAAAGAAAATGTCGATAAAACCG
>DAIPLL010000008.1:0-24334 GCA_036769265.1 Kapaibacterium sp. (SeqCode) | reverse complement strand
TCTGAAAGTTACTTTTGATTCACTAATTTTTGAAAAACGATTACCACCATTCGGGATATTCATATTGAACCATACTTCAACATAATCACATATGCAGGTATCGCAATGTTGTGGGACAACATAATCATCTCGCACTTTAACCGTCATATATAGGTATTCTTCGTCGAACGCAGAGCTAACTTTGTAGGATAAGTCATGCGAGCCGCTCCACCAAAATGCACCTTTCGGCACATAATTTATATTGTCCACAAGCACTTCTGAATGATACCCTTTGTATATTTGACGACCGCGTCGATAAGAGGGTATAACGGAATATTCTGCAAAGAAGCGTGTCTTGCCTGTGGTTGTCTCTAAAAATTTATCAGTATTTTGTAAATTTTGATAATTTCGATATGATTCGTAAGTTAAATTTGCAATTCTTTGTGTTGTAAATTCATCCAGTAAAATTAAAGCTCCGTTATCAAATCGATAGCCTCGTATAAGCCAATTAAATTGCTTACTTTTTTGGGTTATGTAGCAAGCATTATCACGTATAACAACTCCAACCTCCAAAGGGAGCTCGACGTATTCATAAGGGAATTGCCCAGCTTTAACAAAATAGCCATCTATATCTACAAATAAATAAACCTGCATAATTCGTCCGCGTTGCCCTGCGACACGCACCGAAAAAGCAGCATCAGGCACACCATCCCCCGAAAAATCACCAACATCCCAACCCCAAATAGTGTAGTCGCTGCCCTGTGGGAACTCCTTTTGCAGGTCTAATATCATTTCTTTGTTGAAATAACTTTCGAGCCTACGAGCAAGCTCCGAGAACTTTATCCCGCTTTGTGAGTATGCGAAATTATTGACCAAAGCAAAAATTATAACCACTAAAAAAAGTTTTTTCATTTGATTTCTGCTAATATTCTATCACGAAGTTCTGTTAAATCGCCTGAAATTCTTGCACCCATGTGAGAAACGACACGTGCACCAACTGCCGAAGCAATGTGCCCTGCAATAATCGGATTGCCTGTTGTGATAATTCCATACATAAAACCTCCCGCAAAGCAATCACCCGCACCTGTTGTGTCTACTGGTGTTGCAGGATAAGAAGGTATGTGGTAAACTTTTCCTTTCCATTTAATAATAGAACCACGTTCACCAAGAGTAACGACAACATTTGGACACTCTTTGCTTAGCTCTTCGATCGCTTTATCTATGTTTTGCTTACCAGTGTAGCAATATGCTTCATTTTCGTTGCAGAAAACTAAATCAGAATTTAGAACAACTTGTCTTAAATTATCTCTGAAATTTTCTATTATAAAAACATCCGAGAAAGTAAGTGAAATCTTAGTGTTATGCTTTTTAGCAAGTTCGACTGAATAGAAAAGCGCTTCTGTGCTTGATGGAGCTGTAAATTTATAACCTTCTGCATAAAGCCATTGCGAGCGAGCAATAATGCTTTCGTCAATGTTGTGTTTGCCGAAAAATGCTGTTGCACCGAGCGATGTATGCATTGTGCGCTCACTATCAGGAGTGATAAAAACAAAGCAAGTGCCCGTTGGATAATCATCAAGCATTTCAGCACGCAATTCAATCCCAAGATCCAAAAATTCTTTAGCATAAAAACGCCCAAACTCATCATTACCAAGAACTGTTTTATATGCTGATTTCCCTCCGAGCTGAGAAAAACATATAATTGTGTTGGCAGCTGCTCCACCACTGCATTTATGATGTTTTCTATTTGCATATTTTTCTAGAAGACGACGTTGGCTTTCGCTTACGACAAGTCTCATTTCACCTTTCTTTAGCCCAAGTTCGATTAGTTCACTTTCTGAAACTTCGTATTGTATATCGACAAGCCCGTTGCCTAACCCACAGAGTTGAATATCTTTCATTTAAGTATCCAAAATAATTTATGTAATTAAGCAAAAATAAAGAATTTCGGAATGATTAACAAAATTTATAAAGAAAATATAAAATTAATTAAAATTATGATTTTAGAAGATCCGGACGTCTTTCTTTTGTTTTGAGGTAAGCTTGTTCATCACGCCATTGCTGAATTTTCTGATGATTGCCTGAAAGCAATACATCAGGCACTCTCATACCACGAAACTCGGCGGGTTTTGTGTATTGCGGAGGTTCAAGCAAGCCATTTTGGAATGAATCATCCAATGCCGAGCAGGAATTGCCAAGCACTCCCGGAATAAGACGCACAATCGCATCTGTAAGCACCAATGCTGGTAGCTCACCACCACTTAAAACAAAATCACCGATTGAAATTTCCTTTGTTACAAAATAGTCTCTTATACGTTGGTCAATTCCTTTATAATGTCCAGCAATTATTATTATGTTTTGCTTTAACGAAAGTTCGTTGCAAGTAGTTTGATTGAGTGGATAACCATCGGCACACATATAAATAATTTCATCGTATCGGCGATCAGCTTGTAATTTTTCAATACAATCAAACACAGGCTGGCATTTAATTACCATTCCTGCGCCACCACCATAAGGTGTGTCGTCAATGTGGCGAAAGCGATCTAATGCATAATCATGCAAATTATGCAAATGTATCTCGACAATGCCTCTTTCCTGTGCAATTTTCAATATACTACCTTGAATGTATGATATCATTAGTTCTGGCACAGCCGAAATTATATCAATCCTCATCGACTACTCCACGACCGTGTGTTAAATCGAGCAATCCATCAATGACATTTATTTTGACAATTTTATTTTCAAAATCTGTCTCTATAATTACTTCATCAATTACTGGTATTGGTAAATCGCCGACCTCAGTTTTTGCAAGCCATACATTATTAGCTGGTAGTTCCCACACTTCAGTTATTTCGCCAATCTTTTGACCAGTGGCTGCATCTACAACGATGCATCCAATTATTTTATTAGTTGAAATAAATTTTGGATTATATTTCAAAATCTCGTCTTCATCGGCAAAAATTCCTTTCTCTTTATGCTTTAAAATCGATTCTTTGTCATTTATTCCTTGAAATTTTGCTATAGCACGGCTGTTTTTTCGCTCAAAGCGTTCTATAATAAAATCCTCAGCAAAATTTGCCGAATACCCAACACGAACCTTAAAGCCTTGTGGCAATTCTCTTATTTCACTGTATTCTATTTTGAAATTAAATTCGCCCGAAAATCCATAATGATTGCCTACAACACCGATCAAAATGTAATTTCCCATTGCTACTACCTCTCGATGATTAATGTAACAGGTCCATCGTTAACCAGTCGGACATCCATCATTGCACCAAATATACCAGTTTCTACTTTTAAGTTTGTAGAATTGCGAAAATGTTCAACAAATTTGTTATAAATGGGCTCTGCTATTGCAGGCGGTGCCGAGTCGGTATAGCTCGGTCGTGTCCCTTTACGGCAATCACCATACAAAGTAAAGTTTGAAATTATAAGTATTTCGCCACCAATATCAGTAACCGACAAATTCATTTTCTCATCTTTATCAGGGAATATTCTTAAGTTCAGAATTTTTTGCACCATCCAATCAATAACACGCTCATTATCTGTTTCTTTCATCGCAACGAAAACACAAACTCCACGTGATATTTTCCCCTGCGATAATCCTTCAATTATCACTTCCGCCTCTGACACTTTTTGCACAACTGCTCGCATTATCTACCTATACCTTTATAATAAATACCGCTGGATTTTATTTCTTCTTTGTTTAAACAGTTTTTCCCGTCGATTACAATTTCGACCTTATATTTTTTTAGAATTTCTGCATTAATTGAAAGAAATTGTTTGTGGTTAGTTGCTATTATTATTGCAAAAGACTTTTCAAGCAACTCATCTAAACTCTCAACATTATTCATTTCAGTAAAATACGGGTCATAAATGTACATTTGAGCACCTTTTTGCTCCAAAATATTCATAATTTTTAGAGCTGGGCTTTCACGTAAATCGCCTACATCTGCTTTGTATGAAAGCCCGAGCAACCCAATGGGTGTGTTTTTGATAGCTTTTGAGTATTCATTCAGTGCGTTTGCCAGCAGTTCGATTGTATATGCTGGCATAGAATTGTTAATCTCACGCGCAATTTTCAAAAATTTGTGGTCGAACCCGCTTTTACTTGCTCTTTCAATCAGGTAATACGGATCAACCGGTATGCAATGCCCACCAACACCACAACTTGGATAATGCGGCATAAAGGCAAAAGGCTTGTTGGATGCACCTTTGATGACAGTCAATATATCAATTCCGAGCACATCAAATGATTTTGCCAACTCGTTGACGAAGGCAATATTTATATCGCGAAAAGTATTCTCGATTATTTTCGTTGCTTCTGTACTTTTCAAATCAGGCATTTCATTTATCTCTGCATTAACAAAACTTCGATAAAATTCTGCCAAAAAGTGTGTTGCATTAGGTCGTGTCGAACCAATATTGCGTGGTATATTATACACGTTCCAGTGTGGATCACCAGGATTAATACGTTCTGGGCAATGAGCTACATCAAAATCGCGTCCTGCAACCAATCCAGTTTGTGATTCAAGCAATGGAATAACAACTTCATCGCAAACACCAGGATTTATTGTTGATTCTATCACAACATAATTATTACTGCGTAAATATTTAGCAACAGTTAGTGTTGCATTCTTTACTGGTTCAAGGTCTGGCGTATAGTCATCCAAAACTGGTGTCGGGACGCAAATAATGAAAATATCAGCATCCTTTAAAATAGTGTCATCAGCAGAAACATTCAAATCTATTTCTTTTAAATCTTTTTGGCATTGCAAATCATCAATTGGGCAAATTTTGTTTTTAATCTTTTCAATTTTTTTAGATGAAATATCATAACCTACAACTGTATAATTTGTGCATTTCCTTATTGCAGCAGCAAGTGGAAGCCCAACATATCCTAATCCAATTATGCCAACTTTCATTTGGAGTTCCATAAGTAAAAATAAATAACAAATTTAATGATTTTTATGCGAAAAAATTTTAATTTTATGATTAAACTATAAAAAAAAGTAAAAATTTTTAAAAAATTAAAAAATATTATTGGAATTTAAAAAAAAGTTCGTAATTTTGTATTCCTAAATTGTTCGGGCAGGTACCGAAGTGGTCAACCGGGGCAGACTGTAAATCTGCTGGGCTCCGCCCTACGGAGGTTCGAATCCTTCCCTGCCCACTATGAAACAGAATTATGCGGGAGTAGCTCAGTTGGTAGAGCATCAGCCTTCCAAGCTGAGGGTCGCGGGTTCGAGTCTCGTCTCCCGCTCAGCTCGAAGAAATGGCGGCGATTATAAAAATAATTCAAAAAGAATTACTTGTGCCGCTTTTTTTGTCTTAGGTGCGGGAATAGCTCAGCTGGTAGAGCATCAGCTTCCCAAGCTGAGGGCCGCGGGTTCGAATCCCGTTTCCCGCTCAGCAAAGGTAATCGCTGATGTAGCTCAGTTGGTAGAGCACATCCTTGGTAAGGATGAGGTCACCGGTTCAATCCCGGTCATCAGCTCTTCGAGGGAAGTTTTGATACACGGGTGTAGCTCAATTGGTAGAGTAGCGGTCTCCAAAACCGTTGGCTGTGGGTTCGAGTCCTACCACCCGTGCAAATAAATTGTCTGGCAAGCACGCTTGTTTGCCAAGATTTTTTTTATTTGATTATGAGAACTCGATATGGTTGCTAAAATTAAAAAATTTGTAAATGAGGTTGTTGCCGAGATGAAAAAAGTATCTTGGCCTTCGAAAGAACAACTTAAAGAATCAACTTATGTTGTTATTGGGGTTACTTTGATTATCACTTTGTTTGTTTTCATAATTGACCAAGCTTTTACTGCAATTATGAAAGCTATTTTTTAATCAAATTTAGTTGATAAAAATGAATATAGACGAAATCAATGAAAATATTGAAAGTCTGGGCGAAGCTAATTCAAATGAGAGCGGTGGTGGGCTCGATTTTTCTGCATTAGAAGCAAAATCCGAGCAGAAGGGCGAATCGCGGCAGACACTCTCTCAAGATGAACGCGAGAAAGTTGAACCACGTTGGTATGCTTTGCGTACATTTACGGGGCACGAACTGCGTGTAAAACAAAATATCGAAGCTGAAATTAAACGTCTTGGCTTGCAAAATAAAATTTTTGAAGTTGTTATCCCTGAGGAAACCGTCTATGAAGTACGTGGCGGAAAACGACGTTCGCGCAGGAAAAATTTTCTACCCGGTTATATTGTTGTAAAAGCAATCTTAGACAAAAAAACGCGTGAAATTATCCAAAGTTTGCCTTCTGTCGTTGCTTTCGTCGGACGTAAAAATGAACCGCAAGCTCTGCAACAAGCAGAAGTTGATCGTATTTTAGGCCGTGTCGAAGAAAGAAAAGATATTGAAACTGTTGTTACTCAATTTGAAATAGGCGACCCTGTTCGCGTCATTGATGGACCGTTCAATACATTTACAGGGACAATTAAAGAAATAAATTACGAAAAACAAAAAATGAAAGTTGAAGTTGGAATTCTCGGGCGTAAGACACCTGTGGAATTGGATTTCAGCCAAGTTGAAATTGAAAATAAATAGTAAAAACGTATTTTTCACATTCAGTAAAAAGTAAAATGGCTAAGAAAGTAGCAGGAACATTCAAACTCCAACTCAAAGCAGGCGAAGCAACTATGGCTCCACCTGTTGGTCCGGCGTTTGGTCAGAGAGGCTTAGCAGGTATGGAATTTGTTAAGCAGTTCAATGCCAAAACAGCAAAACAGCAGGGAACAATTTTGCCAGTAGTTGTTACATACTACTCAGATAAAAGCTTTACTTTTATCGTTAAATCGCCACCGGCTCCTGTTTTGCTTCTTAAAGCAGCAGGTTTGCAAAAAGGTTCGGCTGAACCTAACAAACAAAAAGTTGGTAAAGTAACGCTCGCTCAATGCGAGGAAATTGCAAAAATTAAAATGGATGACCTCAATTGCACTTCCTTAGAATCTGCTGTAAGTATGATTAAAGGAACGGCAAGAAGTATGGGCATCAATGTTGTTGAATAATTAATTACGAGATGAAACAATGAGAAAGAGAGGAAAAAGGTACAGGAAACTAATCAAAAGCTTCGATAGAGATAAACTTTATAACGTCTCAGAAGCTATTGAACTTGTCAAGAAAAATGCCACCGCGAAGTTCGACGAATCTTTCGAAATCTCTATGAGATTAGGCGTCGACCCACGTAAAGCTGACCAAATGGTTCGCGGGACTGTATCTCTTCCCCACGGCACTGGTAAAACAGTCAAAGTCCTTGTTCTCTGCAAACCTCCGAAAGATAAAGAAGCTTTAGATGCAGGAGCAGACTACGCCGGATTGGAAGAATACATCGAAAAAATTAAAGGCGGTTGGGCAGATATTGACGTCGTTGTTGCTACTCCCGATGTTATGGGTGAAGTTGGTAAATTGGGTCGTATTCTCGGTCCGCGTGGTTTAATGCCAAATCCTAAAGTTGGTACTGTTACTTTTGACGTGGCAAAAACTGTTGCTGAGCTTAAAGCTGGTAAAATTGAGTTCCGCGTCGATAAAACCGGTAACATACACGCTGCTGTTGGCAAATGCTCCTTCCCGCCTGAAAAACTTGCTGAAAACGTCAATGCCTTCTACCAAAGTATTTTGCGTGCTAAACCTGCTACTGCTAAAGGTAAATATGTTAAAAGCGTGTTCTTCAGCTCAACTATGGGACCGAGTGTTGCTATTAATGATCAGTCGTTCGAAAAATTTTAAAATTATGTAGCTTACTTTGTAAAATTTAAGACTATTACGCACTCATATCTTTCGGGATGCTTCTCCTTCACTTGTACAAGTGATTGTTCCTGAAAGATGCGATAAAATAAATAAAAACGGTCAGAGGATTATGATTACTAAGGAAAAGAAACAAAGTATAGTTGAGGAACTTGTCGAGAAGCTGCAGTCTGCTAAGGGAATTTATTTCGTAGATTTTGCTAAAATTACCGTCGAAGAAATTAATAAAATTCGACGTGAATTTAAATCAAAAGATGCCACCTTTAAAGTTGCTAAAAATACGCTTATCCTGCGTGCTTTAGCTCAAGTTGGTGGCTATGATTTGCCGGAACGTCGCCTTATGGGTCAAACTGCTATGATTTTGGCTTATGATGATGCAGTTGCTCCAGCAAAAATCATTAAAGAATTCTACGACAAAGAACAAAAGCTCGAACTTAAAGCTGCTTTCGTCGAAGGTCAATACTTCGATGGAAAAGATCTTAAAGTTATTGCTTCACTGCCGTCCCGTGCAGACCTTGTTGCTGGTATTCTTGGCAGTCTCAACTCGCCGATTTCAGGCATTATCGGCTCTATCAACGCTGTTATGCGTGATTTGGCTTCTCTTGTTGAAGAAGTCGCCAAAAAACAAAATGCCGCCTAATTATTTTTTGTTTTGAACAATTTTTTGGAGTTTTATAAAATGTCAGAAAAAGTAGAAAAATTAGTTGAAGAGATTTCAAGTCTCACTTTAGTTGAAGCAGCTGAACTTAAAAAAGCTCTCGAAGAAAAATTTGGTGTAACTGCTGCAGCCCCTGTTATGATGGCTGGTGCTATGCCTGGCGCCGCAGCTGCCGCTGCTCCTGCTGCTGAAGAAAAAACTGACTTCGACGTCGAACTTACTGAAGTTGGTGCTAACAAAATTAACGTTATCAAAGCTGTTCGTGAAATCACTGGTCTTGGCTTGAAAGAAGCTAAAGACTTAGTTGAAGGCGCTCCTAAAATGGTTAAAGAAGGTTGCAATAAAGACGAAGCTAACGAAATTAAGAAAAAACTCGAAGAAGCTGGTGCAAAAGTTACTCTTAAGTAATTTGTTTGTGGGAGGGCATCCATATGAAGATGCTCTCCCAGTTCTTTTTTGAGATAATTCTTTTTAAAAAGTGCTCCAAACGTGTTTTAAATAGTTGTGAAAAAGCTGAACATTTGGAGCGAAAGTTTTTGACATAACAAATGAAGTGAGATTTATTCTCACAAAGTACGTAATTAAAATTAAAGAATTGTTCAATAAAAATATAAAAATGAAAATATTCGAATTAAGTAGGATTTTTTGATGTTCTTTATATGCTCAGGTAGTGAAGAACGTCAAAAAATCCTATTTTTTGTAATGAATTAAATTTCTGAGGAGGCTCACTGTGGAGAACAATGAATTTCAGGAAATAATCGGCGAAGAATACCAATCTGCTCTCCCGGTTAATTATAAAACAAGCGATACTAGCAAAATAAATTTGCTGGAATCGTCCGAGGACATCGTAAGGCTCCGCAAACGTGTCAATTTCTCACGTACTCAATGGATGCCAGTTTATCCTGATTTACTCGGTATTCAACTGCAGTCATATGAAGATTTTCTGCAAGAAAATGTATCACCAAAAAAACGTAAAAATATTGGTTTGCAACAAGCTTTCAACAATAATTTCCCTATCGAAGATGCTTCCTCAATATATCAACTTGAGTTTTTAGAATATTACATCGATTCTCCAAAATATACAGAAGATGAATGCCGTGAACGCGAACTAACTTATGCTAAACCTTTGAAAGCAAAATTGCGTCTTTCGAGCAAAGCTGATAAAGATTCCGAAGATTATATTGAAGCCATAGAGCAAGAAGTATATCTTGGCAACATACCTGCAATGACAAATCGTGGGACATTCATCATAAATGGTGCTGAACGTGTTATTGTAAGCCAAATTCACCGTTCTCCAGGTGTTTTCTTCGACGATGCAATGCACCCGAATGGCGTTCGTATCTATACTGCACGTGTTATTCCTTTCCGTGGCTCTTGGATAGAATTCACAACCGATATTCACGAAGTTATGTACGCCTACATAGATCGTAAAAAGAAATTCCCAGTTACTACATTACTTAGAGCGCTCGGTTTCTCATCTGATAAAGAAATCTTGGATCTTTTTGAGCTGGTCGAAGATGTAAATCCTGATGATGTTAACGAATACTATATTGGTCGTCGAATTGCATCCGATGTTGTGGACCTGAACACAGGAGAAATTATTGCAACTCGCGATATGGTGCTTAATGAAGAATTACTTGCTCAGTTTAGAGCAACAGAAATTACACCATTACGCTTTTTCTCTTATACTGATCCTAACGATGAGCCAATCATAGCAAGAACTATAACAAAAGATACAACTCGTAATCGCGAAGAAGCGTTAGAAGCAATCTACCGCCAGATGCGTTCAAGCGAACCACCAGACATTGAAACTGCAGCAGGTTTACTCGAAAAATTATTCTTTAACTCGAAACGCTATGATTTAGGTGTTGTTGGTCGCGTTCGTATGAATGAGAAACTCGGTTTGGATATACCAACCGATGTAACTGTTTTAACTGTTGAAGATGTTGTAGCTATCATTAAGCATTTGATAAAACTGCACCAATCTAAACATACAGGCGATGATATTGATCATCTTGGTAACCGTCGTGTTCGATCCGTTGGTGAACAATTGCAGGCACAGTTTAATGTAGGGCTTGCACGTATGGCGCGAACAATTCGCGAACGCCTTAGTATTCACGACGGTGAAAATCTCACTCCATCTGAACTTGTCAATGCACGCACTATTACTTCCGTTGTAAACCAATTCTTTGGCACTAACCAGCTCTCTCAATTTATGGATCAAACAAATCCGCTTGCCGAGCTTACTCACAAACGAAGAGTTTCTGCTCTCGGTCCAGGTGGTCTTACTCGTGAACGTGCTGGTTTTGAGGTGCGTGACGTTCATTATACTCACTATGGTCGCCTTTGCCCTATTGAAACACCTGAAGGTCCGAATATTGGTCTTATTTCATCGATGGCAATACACGCAAAAATAAATGAACTTGGTTTCATAATGACGCCATATAGAAAAGTTGTAAATGGTATTGTTACTAATCAAATAGAATACTTAACCGCAGATAAAGAGGATGGTTTGATACTTGTTCCTGCTTCTACCGCTGTGGATGAGAATGGGCGTCTTGCTGGCGAAAAGATTCGTGCTCGCAAAAGCGGCGACTATGTCTTCGTTACTCCAGAACAAGTCGATTATATGGACGTTTCGACTGATCAAATTACATCGCCTGCGGCTTCGCTCATTCCATTCTTAGAACACGATGACGCAAACCGTGCTCTTATGGGCTCGAATATGCAACGCCAGGCTGTGCCACTCTTACGAACCGAAGCACCAATTGTCGGTACCGGTATGGAAGCACGTGTTGCAAAAGATTCTCGTACACTTATTTTAGCTGAAGGCAATGGTGTTGTCGAATATGTTTCTGCCGATAAAATAATCATTCGTTATGAAGATACTCGTTCCGAAGAAGAAAAGCTTGTAAGCTTCGAAAATAAAGAACTTGTTGAATATAAATTAACTAAATTTTTCCGTACAAACCAAGATACTTGTATAAATCAAAAGCCAATTGTTAAATTAGGTGATCGCGTTGTTAAAGGACAACCAATTGCTGATGGTGCATCAACAGATCGTGGTGAACTTGCTCTCGGCAAAAACATTTTGGTTGCATTTATGCCTTGGCGCGGATACAACTTTGAAGATGCTATTATTATCTCGCAACGTGTTGTTGCAGAGGATATATTCACATCTGTTCATATCGAGGAATTTACTCTCCAAGTGCGTGATACAAAACGTGGTGAAGAAGAATTTACTCGCGAAATTCCAAATGTTAGCGAAGAAGCAACAAAAGAGCTAGATGAAAACGGTATCATCCGTGTAGGTGCAAAAGTTAATGAAGGCGATATATTAATTGGTAAAATTACTCCAAAAGGGGAAACAGATCCTACTCCAGAAGAAAAACTACTTCGCGCTATATTCGGTGATAAAGCTGGCGATGTTAAAGATGTATCTCTTAAAGCTGGACCAGGTATAAAAGGTGTTGTCATCAATACTAAATTGTTTACTCGTAGAATGCATACAGGTGATCGCGACAGCCGCAGCGAAGAGAAAAAGCGTGCTGATCAGCTTAATCGTTTGGAACGTGATACAATAAAACGTCTTGATGATGAGTGCATTAAACGTTTGGCAAAAGTTCTCGATGGTGAAACTTCTCTCGGTATGAAATTGATCAATGGTGTTAGTGTTTTCCGCTCTGGAACAAAATACACTGCTGCAAACATTAAAGAAAAATATCACGATGGTACACTGAAACCGGAATTATTAAACGAAGATGATGATTTTGTATCCGATCAAAAGAAAAATGAACTTATAAAGCAATTAATTAGTAATTTTAAACATAAGCGCCAAGAAGAGCAAGCACGCTTCCGCTCTGAACGTAATAAAATGGCAGCCGGTGATGAGCTCCAGCCTGGTATCTTGCAAATGGCAAAAGTTTACATTGCAAAGAAACGCAAAATACAAGTTGGTGATAAAATGGCTGGACGCCACGGTAATAAAGGTATTGTTTCGAAGATTGTTCCACTCGAAGATATGCCATTCTTGCCAGATGGAACTCCTGTTGATATAGTGCTCAACCCACTTGGTGTGCCTTCTCGTATGAATCTTGGTCAGCTTTACGAAACTGCTTTAGGTTGGGCTGGTTCCAAACTCGGCATCCATTTCGCGACACCTATTTTCGATGGTGCAACTTGGGAACAAGTTGGCGATTATCTTGAAAAAGCTGGCTTGCCTCGCGATGGTAAAACTGTTCTCTACGACGGTCGTTCGGGTGAACCATTCGAAGAAAAAGTAACCGTCGGTGTTATTTATATGCTTAAATTATCACATCTTGTTGAGGATAAAATTCATGCTCGTTCTATAGGACCATACTCGCTAATCACACAACAACCCCTTGGTGGTAAAGCACAATTCGGTGGTCAGCGTCTTGGTGAAATGGAAGTTTGGGCTTTAGAAGCTTATGGTGCTGCTTATACACTACAAGAAATGCTAACAGTTAAAAGCGATGATGTTCAAGGACGTGCTAAATTATACGAAGCTATAGTTAAAGGTGAAAATATGCCTGATCCGAATATTCCTGAATCTTTTAACGTACTTGTTCGTGAACTTCAAGGTTTGTGCCTTGACATCTATATCGAGTAAATTTGAAAATTAAAAATTAAATATATGGAGTTTATCCAATGCAATCAATGCAAATTCCAAGAAAAGGTTTTAGAAAAATATCAATAAAAATTGCTTCGCCCGACGATATCTTAAATCGTTCTCATGGTGAAGTAACAAAACCAGAAACGATTAATTATCGTTCGTTCCGTCCTGAAAAAGATGGCCTTTTCTGCGAAAAGATTTTCGGTCCTATTCGCGATTGGGAATGTGCCTGCGGTAAATACAAAAGAATTCGTTATAAAGGTATTGTCTGCGACCGTTGTGGTGTTGAAGTTACGCAAAAGTCCGTTCGTCGCGAGCGTATGGGGCATATTATGCTTGCAGTGCCAGTCGTGCATATTTGGTTTTTGCGTTCTCTTCCAAGCAAAATTAGCTCTGTCTTAGGTATGCCTACAAAGGATATTGAACGCATAGTTTACTATGAATCTTATGTTGTAGTACAACCTGGGAAAACCGGTTTACAGCAAAAAGATTTGCTAACAGAAGAACAATATTTAGACATTCTCGATCAACTCGGTAGAGAAAATTATGAACTCGACGATGAAGACCCTAATAAATTCATTGCTCTCATTGGTGGCGAAGCTATCAAAGAGCTTCTAAAAAGAACTGATGTCGAAAAACTATACCGTCAGCTTAAAGAAGAACTTAAAATTGAAAGTTCTCAACAGAAAAAAGCTGAACTGCTCAAAAGATTACGCATTTTAGATGCCTTTCGAACAGCTTCGGAAAATAATTTACCTAACGAACCGCATTGGATGGTGCTGGATATTATTCCCGTTACTCCGCCAGATTTGCGACCTCTTGTACCACTGGAAGGTGGACGGTTTGCTACTTCGGATTTGAATGATTTGTATCGCCGCGTTATTATTCGTAACAATAGATTAAAACGTCTTATCGATATTAAAGCTCCAGAAGTAATCCTTCGTAATGAAAAACGTATGCTTCAGGAAGCTGTGGATGCCTTATTCGATAATAGTCGCCGAGCTGTTCGTAGTGAATCGCAACGCGCTCTGAAATCACTTGCTGATACTCTCAAAGGCAAAACCGGGCGTTTCCGTCAAAACTTACTTGGTAAGCGTGTTGATTACTCTGGTCGTTCTGTTATTGTTGTTGGTCCTGAACTTAAAATACATGAATGCGGTTTGCCTAAGGATATGGCGGTTGAGCTTTTTAAGCCATTTATTATTCGCAAACTTATCGAACGAGGCCACGTAAAAACCGTTAAAAGTGCTAAAAAAATGGTTGAGCGTAAAACAAACGAAGTTTGGGATATTTTGGATAAAGTCATTCAAGGTCATCCTGTATTGCTTAACCGTGCTCCAACATTGCACCGTTTAGGTATTCAAGCATTCCAGCCAAGGCTTGTTGAAGGAAAAGCAATACAACTTCATCCGCTCGTTTGTACTGCATTCAACGCTGACTTCGATGGCGACCAAATGGCTGTCCACGTGCCACTTAGCTTTGAAGCTCAGCTTGAAGCAATGCTTCTTATGCTTGCACCACATAATATTATGCACACACAAAATGGCGATCCTATTGCCGTTCCATCGCAAGATATGGTCCTTGGTGTGTATTATATGACTAAGACGAGACCAGGTGCCAACGGAGAGGGTAAAATCTTCTCTTCGATCGATGAAGTTATTATCGCCTATAATTCCAAAGCTGTCGATCTTCATGCAAAAATAAAAGTGCGTTACAATGGTGCTTATTTAGAGACTACCGTCGGGCGTATTCTCTTCAATCAAATTGTTCCTGAGGAACTCGGTTATATAAATGAACTTCTTACTAAAAAGCGTTTGCGTCAGATTATTGGTATCTGTTTCCGTGAAGCTGGACTTGCAAAAACTGTTGAATTTTTAGACAATCTCAAGGACTTAGGTTTTAGTTATGCAACACGTGGTGGACTTTCTGTAAGTATTGCTGATGTGGTTATTCCCGCTGAAAAACAAATTGTAATTTCGCAAGCTCAGCAAAAAATTGATGGTATTGAGAACGCATATCGAAATGGTGTTATAAGTTCTGGCGAACGCTATAATAAAATAATCGATACTTGGTCGAATGCAACAAATAAAGTTTCTGATAAGTTATCAATTGAATTAGCAAAGGACAAACAAGGCTTCAATACATTCTGGATGATGCTCGACTCGCAAGCTCGCGGTTCAAAAGAGCAGATTCGTCAGTTGGCTGGTATGCGTGGTCTTATGGCTAAACCTAAAAAATCGCTTTCTGGTTCAACAGGTGAATTAATTGAAAATCCGATTATTTCTAACTTTAAAGAAGGTCTTTCTATTCTCGAATATTTTATTTCAACTCACGGTGCTCGTAAAGGTCTTGCTGATACAGCTTTGAAAACAGCAGATGCTGGCTATCTAACTCGCCGCTTGCACGATGTTGCCCAAGATGTGATTATCTCTGAATACGACTGTGGCACCATTCGTGGTGTGGAAATGACTGCTCTCAAAGATGGCGAAGAGGTAAAAGAGCCACTCTTCGAGCGTATTTTAGGTCGCGTTGCCTTAGTTGATGTTTACGATCCAATTACTAATGAATTGCTAATTAAAAAAGGTGAATTGATTGAAGAAAAGCACGGTCCTAAGATTGAATCCTCAGCTCTGGAAAGTGTTCTTATCCGTTCAGTGCTTACTTGTGAATCACGCCAAGGTGTTTGTGCAAAATGCTACGGACGTAATCTTGCAACTGGTAAACTTGTTGATGTTGGTGAAGCTGTTGGGACTATTGCTTCTCAGTCAATCGGCGAACCTGGTACTCAGCTTACATTACGTACATTCCATACTGGTGGTACAGCAGCACTTATTGCGTCGCAATCGAGCATCGTTGCTAAATTTGATGGTATTGTCCAATTCGAAAATATAAAGAAAATTTCTTATGAAGGCGAAGATGGTCCCGTCCATATTATCGTTAGCCACAGCGGCGCTATCAATATAATTGATCCGGACTCAAACCGTGTACTTACTCGCTACGATACTACTTATGGTGCTGAACTCAAAGTTTTGGACGGTCAGAAAGTTAAAAAAGGCGAGCTAATTTACGAATGGGATCCATATAATGCAACTATTATCACTGAATATACTGGTCGTGTTCGTTATCGTGATTTACTCCCGAATATCACCTATCGCGAAATTAACGACGAAACTACTGGACATATAACCAAAGTTGTAATTGATACTCGCGATAAAACTAAATCACCGTCTATTGAAATTATTGACGAAGAAGGTAAAGTTCTTAAAACATATAATATTCCTTCACGTGCTCAACTTACAGTTGACGACAACGAATTCATTGGAATTGGTACTCCTCTTGCAAAAATCCCGCGAGACTTGGGACGCACTCGCGACATCACAGGAGGTCTTCCTCGTGTTACAGAATTGTTTGAAGCACGTGCACCACAAAATCCAGCTATTGTGACTGATATTGATGGTATTGTTTCGTTCGACAAACAAAAACGTGGACAAAAAACCCTTGTTGTTACAAGCCTTGACGGGCAAACTCGTAAAGAATTCAGCGTTCCTGTTGGTAAATACATTTTGGTTCAGGAAGGCGATTTCGTGCGTGCTGGGGACCGTTTAACGGAGGGCTCGGTAAATCCACATGATATTTTACGTATCAAAGGTGCTAATGCAGTTCAAGAGTATCTGGTAAACGAAATTCAAGAAGTTTATCGTATGCAAGGTGTTAAAATAAACGATAAGCACATTGAAATCATTGTTCGACAGATGTTGCAGAAAGTACGTATAATTGACTCAGGTGATTCTAATTTCTTAGAAAATGATTACGTTGATAAGATTCGTTTGTTTGACGAAAATCAAGCTCTAAAAAATATGGTTGTAATTACAAACAAGGGCGATTCTAAGTTTACAGAAGGTCAGCTTGTGCCACGCCGTCGAGTTCGTGATGTTAATAATGATCTTAAAAATAAAGGTAAAGCTCTGGCTGAGTTCCGCTCTGCAGAACCTGCAATCTCTGAACCTGTCTTGCTTGGTATCACCCAAGCTGCCCTTACAACTGAAAGCTGGCTTTCAGCCGCATCATTCCAAGAAACAACACGCGTGCTTTCGGATGCCGCTGTTGCTGCCAAAATTGATAACCTTATTGGCTTGAAAGAAAATATTATCATAGGTCAGTTAATTCCAGCAGGTACAGGCTTGCGACACTATCAAGATATGATCGTTGAATCTTATGTGGGCAATATCTTTGGCCGTCGTTCTGATGATGTCAAAGTACAAGATGTTCTTGCACCAGCAGATTTGCAAGCTGCAATCGAACAGGAAATGGCTATGATAAATGATGAAGGCATCTCAGATGATGAAGAAGCACAAGCTGAATTTGAAGCACCAGAAGTTACATCGGAAGAATAAAACTTAGTATTTCAATAAAATGAAAAATGGGGCGACAGATTCGCCCCATTTTTATTCTAAATATGTGTAACCGTAAAGTCCAGATCGGTAATTTGACAAGAACTCTTTACCTTCTTCTGTTGTAATTTTGCCAGATTTTACAGCTCCTGTTACCCAAGTTTCAACTGTCCGTACTAATTTTTTAGAATTATATCCAACGTAATCGAGCACTTCGGCAACTGTCTCGCCATCAATTACTTGCTTAATTTGATAGCCATCTTCATCCACAGTTATATGAACAGCGTTCGTATCGCCGAACAAGTTATGAAGATCGCCAAGTATCTCTTGATAAGCACCCACAAGGAAAACACCTATATAATAAGGTTCGCTTGGATCGAACTCGTGCAAGTGCATATAATATGAATAATTCGTAGTCGAGATAAATCTGTCGATTTTACCATCCGAATCGCAAGTTATATCCTGTAATGTAGCAATTCTATCAGGCTTTTCATTTAGCCTATGTATGGGCATAATTGGGAATACTTGATCAATAGCCCATGAGTCAGGTAAAGATTGAAATAACGAAAAATTACAGAAATATTTATCGGCGAGCATCTTCGCAAGCATACGTATTTCCTCAGGTGGATGCTTCATTTCGGTGCTTATTCGGTGGCACTCTTTTGCAATTGACCAAAACAGACGCTCTATTAAAGCACGTGTACGTAAATCAAGTAGTCCAAGACTGAATAAATCAAGCGATTCCTCACGTATCTGTTGAGCATCGTGCCAGCCTTCGAGCATTTTTGCTTGATTAAGTTTTTCATATATATTGTAGAGTTCTTTTACAAGTTCGTGAGTATCCTCAGTAATCTCCATAGTTTCAGGATCCCAAGTTGGCATTGAAGTGCTTTCCAAAACATCAAAGACCAAAACTGAATGATGAGCGGTAAGCGAACGCCCCGATTCGATTATGATATTTGGATGCTGCAAGTCGTTCTTTTCACAAACATCAACAAGTGTAGAAACCGCATCGTTTACATATTCTTGAATGGTGTAGTTGACAGATGAGCCCGAAGTCGAAGATCGTGTCCCATCATAATCCACACCAAGCCCACCGCCAATATCAACAAACTCAACCTCGCAGCCAATTTTTAGCATTTCAACATAAAATTGTGCAGCTTCTTTTAATGCTGTTTTAATTTTGCGTATTTTTGTGATTTGGCTACCAAGGTGAAAATGTATCAGTTTAACTTGATCTTTTAATTTATGCTTTTCTAGAAGTTCGACGGCTTCGAGCAATTCCGATGAAGTTAGCCCGAATTTGCTACGGTCGCCACCAGAATCTTCCCACTTACCGCTACCGCTACTGGAAAGCTTTATTCTAATTCCTATATTTGGCTTTATTTTCAGACGCTTAGAAATATTTATAATAAGGCGTAGTTCATTCAGCTTTTCGACAACGATATATACCTTTTTCCCCATTTTTTGAGCAAGCAAGGCGAGCTCAATAAAGTCTTCGTCCTTATAACCATTGCATATGATTAGCGAATTGTCATCTTCGGTATTGATGGCAAGCACTGCATGCAATTCAGGTTTGGAACCTGCTTCCAGACCAATGTTGAATTTTTTCCCATATGAGACAATTTCTTCAACTACCGGGCGCATTTGATTAACTTTTATCGGATAAATTATAAAAGATCGCCCCTTGTATTGATATTCATCACTTGCTATTTTAAAACAATTCGCAATCGTTTCGATCCGATTATCCAGTATGTCTGGAAAACGCAATAAAACTGGTGTGGAAACATCTCTCAATTGCAATTCATCAATCAATTCTTTTAAATCTACTTCTGTCCCATTTTTCTTAGGACGCACAACTACGTGCCCCTTTTCATTTATCGAAAAATATTCTATACCCCAGCCATGTATATTATAAAGTTCGGCTGAATCTTCAATGCGCCATTTTCTCATCTAAATCCTTTTGAAATATTGATTTAAAACAAACTTATTGACAAATTTTTAAAATAAATATTGCAAAAATATGAATTTATTCATTGAAAAATTATAATTTTGTTATAATTTATTTTTTCTTAACATTACTTTAAATACTTATGCCTTATTTAATTCATAATAAAGCGTATAAAGATAAATTTCTTGAACAACACAATAATACTCAAAAGATATGCTTCGATGTAAACTCTATGCTTGATTACTTTATCGAGCTAAAAAAACCGCAGTCTATGTTGCTCATTGTTCCAACAGGTCGGATCGTTCAGTACTATAAAAATAGATTTATATGGTTGTATTTCGAAAAATACGGCGAACCTTGCCAACTACCACAAATTTTTACGCTTGATAAATTTGTCCAATTTTGCTACGGGAAAATTTTTAAAAAAGAAAAAAAGCAAATTTCCGACCCATTCATCTATACCTTAATAGAGGAATCAATAAATCGCAGCAACTTAAGATATTTCACAAAAAGTAACTCAGAAGAAATTACTGATGCTGAAAAAATAATTAACTACAGCTTTGTTACTAAAATTGCAAATATTATTACAGGATTAAAAGAAGACGGGATTACACCAGAAATGCTTCGAAAAGATGCAGAGGCTGAATTTGTACCCAAATATTTTACTAATGACGAAGGTGGAGTCAAAGATCCTGTTAAACTCGGGGACTTTGCTGAAATTTTCAAAAACTACCAAATATTACTTGAAGAAAACAACTTACTTGATAATGCACAATTTTATATTGAGATGCTTCGTAGCGAGCTTTTACGCTCGAATGATTTCCTGCTTGATGAATATTTCGACAATGATACTGTTATACTGCTCGATCAATTCACTGAGCTTAAGCAACCACAGTTAGAATTCTTGCTAAAATTTAATCAAAGCAAAATACCATTTGCTATAAACATCGATTTTTCTCCCGTCAATGGTCCACTTTTCGGCAATTTAAAAGAGACTATCGCAAAATTGCAGGCAGGGGAATTCTTAACGCACGTCTATATAGACAAAGATGAGGAAATGCCAATTGAAGATGAAATAAAATTACCACCATCTCAATATTTGAGGCGGCGTCTTTTCAATAGTGGCGAGTTTAAGTCTATTAATTACGAAAAACTTAATGATACGATTAAAGTGCTTACATGCAAAAATCAAGTCGATGAAGTTATTACTATCGCAAAGCTTGTGTATCATTTAGTAAAATTCGAAAATTATGAGCCAACTGAAATAGCTATCGTATGCCGCAAACCTGAACTTTATAGCAATTTATTCCGTGATATCTTTGCAAGGAATAAAATCGAATGCTTTGTCTCGGATAGATTTGATCTTGCAAATTCTCCAATTATTGTTACAATTTTCAACGTTTTTGACTTAATTCTTAAAAATTTCCGCATTGACAATCTAAAAAAGACTTTACAAAGTAACTATATCGATATTAAGTCGAATTCGATAGCTGAATTGCAAGATTTCGATTATAATAACTTGCTTAATGTTATGAATGAACTACCTTTTAAGGAAGGGCGTGGTGTTGAATTCTTGAAAAATTTGCTAAGCTCATCAATAGAATTTTTCCAAAAAAATATTTTAAGTCTTGCTGACGATGAATTCGAAACAAATCAATACATCACAAAAATTAAAAAATATAAAAAAGCATTAACTGATTTAGAGACTTTATCGCATTTGCTTAGGAACATAGATAAAAATAAAAAATACACACCGCAAGAATTCTCAAAAATTATAAAAGAGGATATTGTTGCGAGATTTAATATTCGTGAACGCATTTACTCGCTTGCCAAGCAATTGCAAAATATTGAAATGATCGAACAATATTCTGAATTATATGTCCAGCAAATAAGCGAGCAGCTTAAGAAAGATGTAACTGCTCTTATGGAATTTATTTCACTTGTAGATGAATTCGCTCAAATTCATTCATTGCTCTATCCTGAAGCTAAATATAAATTACAAGATTATCTATATAAACTGAAAATTGCCACAATCAATAAAAAATATCAAATACGGGAAAGTGCCGATCGTGGCGTGAAAATAACTTCTGTTGAACAAATTATCGGTATTCCTTTTAAGGTTGTCATCCTCTGTGGAGCAGTCGATGGCGATTTCCCTTTGTCATTCCGAACAGATTACACACTTGGAAAAATTCTTCCAAAAAGCGAGACTCGCCACTTAGAAGCTGAGAAAATTCTGTTTTACAAGACGCTTACTAACAATATTGAATTGCTCGATAAAGGTAAACATAAGATCTTTATAACATATCCTGAATTTTCCGAACAAGAAGAGAACATAATGTCTTCATTTATTTCTGCGTTATTTACTGTAACAACATTAAATAGCGAGCAAAATAATAGATTTTATAAATTAGCTGATTTTCAAGAAAAAAGAAAATATGATGAGACTGTTGATAACCGTATAAAACTAGAAATTCCTTTTATTGATTATATTACCGATGAAACCGAAATAATTGAAAAAGTTCTTTCAAAGGAAATCTCAATTGATAGAACTTACAAAGTCATCTCTGAAACCGACATTGAAAGAACAAAACACTATATCAACACAATTATAAACGAAGACGCGATATTTGGAGATAATCTATCCGAAAAATTCAAAATATTTCTCAATGAACTTAAAAACAAAGTATATTCAATTTCAGAAGTTGAAACTTTTGCCGCTTGCCCTTATAAATATTTCATCAAATATATATTGCGAATTGCTGAACCAGAAGAAAAACAAACCGAAATTTCCGCACTCGATGTAGGGAACTTGCTACATAAAATCGCAAGTGAGTTTATGAGTTCATTTAAAAGCGATGCCGAAGAATACTACGACGGACTTGTTAAGTTAAATCCAAGTAAGAGGCAATTTTATATTGAAAAAATAAATTCAATAGCTGAAAAATATTTGGAATTCTACAAAAATTTTGATTATGAGTATTATGTGTTGAAAGAAAAACTTTTCGGTAATAATGACAATGGCATTTTAGCATTCTGGGTTGAGCGTGAACTCGCTTATCAAACGAGCGGCATAGGTTTTTATCCTGCTTATTTTGAAAAATCTTTCGGTGATAATGTCAATGGACTTGAAATTTGCCATGGCGTTAAAGTTCGTGGCAAGATTGACCGTATTGATATAAATAAGCAAGAAAGTAAATTTATTGTTATTGACTATAAAAAAAGTAGTGGTTCTGTGCCACATACAAAAAATGACATCCTTGAAGGTAAATCCTTTCAAATACCAGTTTATGTTGAAGCTACAAAACAAATATTAAGTGGTCTCCGTCCAGCTGGTGGCGTTTATTTCCTTTTCGAACCCATAGATAAATTCGAAAAGGTTATTGATAAAAGTTCTGTTCCAGCAATGTTACAAATTAATTACAAATTTAACTTTGAAACATATCAAAAAGGTTCATTTTCAAGTGAAGATAAAACATCCAACATTGATTCGAACGGAGAAAAAAATATAAAATACGATTTAGAATTAATATTTAATCAAAATTTGGTACAATTTAAAAAATTAATTGAAATGATTGCCGAAGGCAAGTTTGCTGAGAGAACTAATGATATAAAAAAATGTATAAATTGCTCATACACAACTTTATGCAGACAAAATAACAGACAAACTTTTTCAGATGAAGAAGAGGCTTATGAAGAGGATTAGTTTTCCAACTGGGAGGCATTTTTCAGCAGTGGTTTGTTTAAATGCAAATTTGCCTGAAAAATTTATTTTTGATATGGTTTCGGATTTGCCATTGCTTGTTGCGGATGGTGCTGCAAATAATGTGTTATCACTTGGGATAGAGCCAACTCTTGTAATTGGAGATATGGACTCATTCCTTAATGACTATAGGTTAAAACTGCCAAGCAATAAATTGCTTATTGTTCCTGATCAGGAAACAAACGATTTCGAGAAGATTTTGCTATTTTGCCTGAGAAAAAAATATCGTGATATTTTAATTTTTGGTTTTCATGGTGGCGAACTCGAACATACTTTAAATAATTGGAGTGTACTAAAAAAATACAGCAGGCGCCTTAATATGTGCATTTATGATAAAAATCGCTATGCGATTCCGCTGCATGAGAGTGTAGAATTAAATGTCAATATTGGTGAGATAATTTCGCTTATACCACAGCCTAAAGTGCGCCTTCGGACGCATAATTTGGAGTGGGAGCTCAATGACGAGATATTGGAACTTGGCTATCGTGAGGGAGCAAGGAACGTTGCCACAGGTGAACACCTTCGTTTAGAAATTTTGGACGGTGAGCTATTACTCTTTATAAATCATAGGCTTCCAATTGCACCAATTTTTTCTCAACCGATTTAAATTTGGAAAATTATAAATTTATAGTTAATTTTGTAAGTTATTACAGATTGGGCAATACGAAAAATGAAAATCAGGATACACGGAATTAAAGACGGGATACACGATGTTCGAGAGATAGTGCCAGTCGAAGAAATAGAAGGAATGCTGCCCGAGTTCTTTGGAAACGTGTCGTTTGTTGGGAAAATGCGTAAAATCGGGAAAAGATACACTATCACAGGTTTTGCTGAATGCAATATCAGGCTAATATGCGATCTATCGCTCGAAGAATATACTGATACTGTATCTTCAGAAATAAAAGTCTCTTTCATAGCCAATACAGATATGTTTTTGCTTCAAAGCGGGCAATCCGACGATCCTGATGCGGAACGAGCAGTACATGAAGACGATGAGTTTTTTGATATTTCGAACGATGTTCGAGAGCAGCTTGCAGTTTCAATCCCGATGAAACGTATAGCACCGCAATATCGCAACAAGACTTTTGCTGATTTGCATCCTGAGTTCTCTGCTGAAATTACAGAAAATATCTCAACAAACGATGAAGAACAAATTGATGAACGTTGGAAAGCTTTAAAAAATATAAAGTTAAATTAAATACATAAATCAAG
>DAIPLL010000052.1:0-9105 GCA_036769265.1 Kapaibacterium sp. (SeqCode) | reverse complement strand
AGCAGATGATTTGGCTCACGAGGTAGATAGATTTAGCGACTATCATTGATGAAAGATTATCTAAATCGGTTTTGAAATTATGATGTTCTGAAAATATTTAAATCTGTTTATTACAAATAAAGTTAGGCTAACTTTTGGGTTAGCCTAATTTTCATGTCTTTTGCGAAATTTTCATAATTTCATTTCAAATCAATAAGCATTGAAAAACGCATTGTATTAGCAAGTGGATGATTAGATTCAACAGTGTTGATGAAACTAAAATCAAGCTTGAAAATGTCATATTTCACGCCTGCCCCAAAATTCCAGAACTTACGGTCACCCAAACGAGATGGTTCAGTAAAATATCCTGCTCGAAATGCAAATAAATTTTCATACCAATATTCTGCTCCAATCGAAAATTCAACACCAGGATTTTTCCATGCAGTTACAAGCGATAACGGGAGCGGATCAGCACTTAAGCTATCGCGTTTTACTAATAATTTTTGGAAATCAAAGGCTATTTTCAGGTCATTAAATTCATCTTGAACAAGCTTCCAAGCAGCTCCAATCTTTAAATTAGTTGGTAACGGATCGGATTCGTTAATGTATGTGATTTTAGGTCCCACATTCTGCAAATTAAAACCAAAAGAAAGAGGGTTTCTAACACCTAAGAGTTCATATCCAGATGGATGATAAAGCAAACCAAGATCAAATCCCACCGAGTTACCTGCACCAGCTTCGCGTTGATTTGGTCCTGTTGGTGTCAAATTTGAGCGTATATAGCGAAGTTGAAAGCCTATTCCAAGATCATTAGTAATTGGTGTCCCATAAGCGAGCCCAAGTGAGAACTCGTTTGATATGAATTTACCTAATATTCTACCGTCTTCTGCTGTGCGAGTAAATTCGCCAAGGTTCATAAATATAAAGTTGAAAGCAGCTGTTCCATCTAATTCAGGAAAATAACGTCCAACAGTTGCATAGCTATAAAATAAGTCCGCATTAAATTGTGGTAGCCAAGGCGAGAACGAGAGTGCCACTTGTGTATAAGGAATATTGCCCTCTACATTTGGAAAATAATCCAAAAAAGCAAGTCCCCCTGGATTCCAGTGAATTGCATTTATATCATCGGCAATGGCAACACCAGTTTCGCCCATTCCGCTTGCTCTTGCATCAGGTGATATTAGCAAAAATGGCACTGCTGACCCGCCAGCTTGAGAATAAAGCGAGCTTACATTTAACAAAGCACCTGATAAAATTGCAAGCGTTAGTATTGCCGTTTTAAGTCTCTTTTTCATTAAAAATTCCTCCGTTTGAAATTTATTACTATAAAACGATTATTTCTGAATTATATTTAATTAACAAATTTAATACCAATTATTTGACTTTAACTCCAAGCGAACCGCTTTTCTCAATTTTGCCGCTTGAATTATACAATCTTATGTAATAATAATAACTGCCTAATGGTAGCAATCGCCCATCGTTATCGCAACCATCAAATTCTATCGTTGTTTGCTCTTGGGATGTCCAAGTTGATTTTAATTCTTTTACTAATTCACCTGTTATATTGTATATTGATAAATCAATTGTAAATGGTGGTGTAAAATTATGGATTATGTTAATTTTACCTGTTCCCGAAAATGGATTTGGATACAAAAAAACATTAAAAATTTTAATTTCATTATCTGCGGGTATCTGGAAATATGTTTCTGCCTCGTTTGGATTGTTGAATACATCCCAAGCTCTTACTTTAATTTTATGCAAACCCGGAGCAAGCCCTGAAAGGAAATATTTAACAACACCTGAGCGTACATTCTCAAGCGAGGTGTTAAAATAAGGTGTTAGATTTAGTGCTATTGGATTATCATTAATGTATGCTTCAATATTATGTCCTACTCCTAATCCTGTTGAGTTAATTCCTGTTTCGTCATTAAGTTCAACAATTAGCAATGGCTCCCGCCGAACTATATCACCTGGTTTGAATGCATAGTTATCTAAATATATTTCAATTTCAGGTCCACGATTGTCATTCGCAAGCGTAGTATCAATACCATAAACCTTAATATTCTGAAAAGCACCAGCAGCTGTACGTCCATCCATAGAATATGCATAAATAAAAATACGCGCATTGCTCTCGCTGAAACTAATATCCTTTGGTATAACAAAACTAATATTCACTATTCCATTTTTAACTTCAAAAGTTGCACGAGCAAGCATTGCTCCCTGTATGTTGAACCTGTATTTTATACCAAATTCATCAATTATTGAGCGTGTTTCATCACCATCCAAAAGTGTAAACACTGCTGTTCCATCGAAATTATTTATTTTACATACACCAAATTCGTCTGCAATGTGAGCAGTAATTTCAACTTTGCTCAGTCCTTTTAATTGGAAAGTATCTTGCTCTACAATACTTTTGCCATTTATTGAATCTATTTTAATTTGCAACTGTGGGAAATTAAGTGCTAAAAGTGGATCGCCAAGTATTAAAAATCGCCTCGAATTCTCATCATAGAATGTTTGTTTTGCAATAAAAGCTGCTTCGCCGATTGTTGGAATAAGCCCATTTTGTTTTCGTGTGAACAAAGATTGATAAAATTTCTGATTCAAAGCATGATTTGCATAAGCCCCAACAACACGTGTTGCTGTAAAAACGGCTATTGCTCCTCCAGTTTTGCTGAATATTAGTTCTTCGGCTCCGCTTCTCGGACCCACCAAATCAAATCGCCCAAAATCACAAGTAGCTGCTGTTACAAAAAATAGTTTATCATAGTTAGAAAGCTGTGGTATAGTGGTTTCACGCTCAAAAAATTCCTCGTGAGCAAGAACACGTGGATTACCATGACCAATCCAATTGAAAATTAGCGCGCCGCTTGTGTTTGCAGTTGAGATGAATTCTTTATTTACTCCGGGTTTACGTCGCTTTCCACCTGCAATGTTTTCTGATGGATATGCTGCTAAATACACTTTCTTTTGGAGTAATTCCTGTGGTAATTTCGCAGAAAGTTCTTCCGATTGACGAGTGTGAATATCGCCGTCCTGTCCTTTTGAAGTATATGAATCATCTGCTACTAGCAAAATGTTTGTACGCCAATTATCAAAAGATGAATTGTTCTCATAGTGCTTAATTTTTTCCAAATATGTTTTACCATCTTGTAATGAGCTTATAGGCACTCGCCCAAATGCTACATCGCACACCCAATCGTTGCCATCGACGCATGCTATGTAATCATCTGTTGCTATTGTACTTGTCTCAGTAATAAAAAATTCGCTTTCTTTATTCATATACATTGGTATAAATAAGGGAGATTTTATTTGTATGTTGCGATAGTCATAATGTGCATCTCCCCAAAGAACTACAAAGCTCGGTTTTATATTCGATACTTGATAAACATAAGCAATAAAATCTCTGATGGCAGTTATGTCTGGTATTGTTGATGAGAATTCTTTATATATATCATCTACCTTGACAACTGCTACTTTCAAATTGTTCTTACTTCGACGGTAATTTGCATATTCGTTAGCGCTTTCTATGAATTGTGGATGGGTAATTACTATCACATCAACGTCTTTTATCGTCCCTCGTAAATTTGCAAGCTTTATTTGCTCAATTACAGGTACGGATTTAAACTTTGAACTAATAAAATACTTAGATGGTAAATTCCTTGTTTCGTTTTTTCGAAATATAAACATTCCACCAGTTTTGGCAAGGTTCTCAAGTAAAATAGGATCACGAGGATTTGTCAGATCAATACCAATTATTGGATTATTTGTAAAACCATTTATCCTATATTCTGTTATGCCTGATTTAGTTGGATCAGAAAAGAATGATAATTCATTATCGATTGGAATAAATTGACGTGGATAGTGTATTTCGTAAAAATCAAAATATGGTACAGCACCTGCAAAACTATTTTGATATTCAATAGTTAGCACACTTCTGCCGTCAGTGCCAACAAAATCAGCAGGTGCGATTACTTTTTGAATAGAACGATTGATGTGCACATAATCGCCATAAGTATCATTCAGCGTGTAATTTAAAATTTGTCTTCCAGATTGTTTTACAACGAAACGTCCAACTGCACCAAGTTGAGTTGCACGATGTGCAAGAGAAATTCGGTAAATTATGTTTTCATCGCGCTTCAAGTTGTATAAAATATCCATAAATGGTGTCCCAAAAAAGCTTCGCCCTAAATATGTTCGTCCTGATCCATCTGGATACGGGTTTGTTGTCTCTTCGTTATAAAAAATTCTATGGTAATAACTTTCCGGCTGATAGTTTATAGCACCATCTGGTGTTGGATTAGTTAAGTAGCGTTTACCGTCATGTCCACCAAAAGTTAGCAAATAGTAATTATTGAAGCTAAAATCGTTTCTATAATGAACAAAATCGTTATTTTCATAAGTAAATCCTTTTGCACCTGTTGCATAAAAAATGATTGCCTCAAGTTCTCCATTTTGCTTAGTTTGTACAATTATTGGTTGCTCGAACATATCATTTTGCAAACCATCAGAAACTTTCTCACTTAAGTTTGCTCCGCCATGCCCAAACAGCTTAATTGTTTTTACAAGATCAGCGGGTACTCGAAAACCACGAGCAGCAAGTTGATTTGCGTCCAGTCTGTATAAACCCTCATCTGTAATTGTAAGCCGTAACCAATTGCCATTACTTACTTGGTTTAAATCAGTTAGCCTTTGCGATTGAGTCCTTGGGGCGCTTTCTGAAAGCACAAAAGCATAAGTTTCATCATGATTTATTGTCAATTTCGGAGCAAATTTATCTAATATTTGAGCTTTATTTTGTTGATTATACGTGAAATTTATTTTTACTGTGATTTTTTCAGGAATTTCAATCTGCCTTGTCTCGTAGTTCCAACGTGCAGCAATGAAACTTAAACGTGCTATATGCCGACCGCGAGAAATACCTATGTATTCTAATGAAATCCAATCTGGTATCCTGTTTTCTTGCTGATAAATTCTAGAATTATTATTGAAATTTGGCAAATCAATGCCCGTTGCCGCCATAGTATATGAAAATGACTTGATGTTAGATATTTCTACAAAGCTTATAGTAAATCCTTTTGGTGATGAAACTGTTATTAGAACGCTTTCGGCAAATTGTTGTGGTTTCCCAATGCGAGTTTCTATATTATGTGCATTTTCAATTAAAGGAATGAAAAACTTTTCTTGACCACTTTCAATTTCTTGGAAACTAATAAGCTTAGGACGAAACTCAAGAATAAGTTCATTAATGTTTGAATTTATTTTGGTTATCTCAGAGTGTGTTTCGCTGAAAATTAAGGTAAAGCAGAATATATAAAAAAAGTAAATTCGCATACCTAATACCATAATTTAATTTAGTTTTTATAAAATAACAAATTATTTTGTAAAAAATTGCTCTATATCACCAATTAGGTATGTGAATTTACATAAAACTTTATACAAATTTATGTATAAGTATGATAAAATAAAAGAAAAATTTAGAAATAAGTTCCTATTGCAAGAGATAAAAACAACCCACCAAAAGTCTTTATTGGTTTATCTCTTATGCTTTCTAAGCCTTTGCTACCAAATGGGATGTAATAATAATCAACGTTCACACCCAAATATGAGCTTGATTCCAATCCAATTACCGCACCAAAACCTATATTCCCACCAAAACGTGTGTACCATTTTGCATAATTAAAAGCATTGAAAAATTCACGGTTATATGGTGTAGATAAAATAAATGCGGGTCCAACTCCAGCTGAAACATAAGGCTTAAGCGATCTATGGAGTATGTCGGTGAATAAATAACGAGTAATATTTACAGTCAATGGCATAAGATATAAACGGTTCACTTTATTTGGAATGAATGTGTTCCCTGTAAAAAAGTCGTAAAATTCTATTTCATCAGTATTCCTTGCTCCTGATATAAAAAATCTTGTCCCAAGTTTCGTAATTTCATCCAAATTGTATTGATAAAATCCACCAACAGCAAAGCCACTATTTGAGAAAAAAAGTTCAATGCCTGCGGCATTATTGAGTGATCCAATCTGATCGCTCATTGTAAGTAGTTTTCTTCCTGGTGTAAATACAAATATAGTATCTATATTCAAGCCATCTTTATAATTTATTACCTGACTAAAAATTTGCGATGTAAATGCAAATATTAAAATTAATATACTTGTTAGTTTTTCCATAATATTGCTTATCAGTTTAATTATCAAATTTTATAACGTTTTAACAATACTTTAAATTGTAATAATTAATATTTATTCGTAAATTTGAATTAAAAGACAATTAAAATTTATAAAAAGTTAATTTTTAATGAAAATAAGCAATTTAATTGCAAAAATAGAGGAAATCTTACCAAAAGCTACTGCTATCGAAGGCGACCGAATCGGCTTGCAGGTGCAGAGCTCGATTTCCGAAGTTTTCAGTTTACTTATAACAATGGAACTTACCGATGAAGTCGTCGATGAAGCCCAACAAATTGGCGTCGATTGCATCATTTCTTTTCACCCTTTAATTTACAAACCTCTGTCTGAAATTATTGAGATCGAGCGCGTCGGTAGGCTCGTTTCCAAGCTTATAAAGTATGAAATTGCATTTATTTCTGTGCATACAACATTCGATGCACACGCAGAAGGTACAAGCAAAATTATTGCAGATAATCTCGGTTTCAAATTTATCGATTTTCTTGTACCTGACAGAAACATACCTAATACAGGTATTGGCGTTATCTGCGAACCCAATAATCCTTTATGCACAACCGAGCTTGTGAATCTTGTTTCTGAAAGATTGTTTGCACCTGTTAGATTTACACAAGGTGCAACAAATGAAATTAAACGTATTGGTATTGTCGGTGGGAGTGGTAGTTCTTTTCTGAACAATGCATTATCCGCAAATTTAGATGCTTTTATTACTGCTGATGTTAGTTATCATACTTTTCACTCTGTGCGTGGCAGACTAACTTTAATCGATCCGGGACATTACGAGATGGAGCAATTTGTTTCCAGTGGAATTGCTAAACTTATTAGCAAGGCTCTAACAAATGAGACTGTGAGAGTTAATATCTCGAAAGTGCTCACTAATCCGGTCGAGTATTATCCCAATAATAATTGGCGAAACTTACAATTCGAATATCTAAAAAATGTTCAAATAAATTGGAATAAAAAATGATCCCAAAAATTCAACTCATTGCAGGACTTGCATATATTGATAATGAACTGCGTTTCTTACAAGAAGAATTTGGCGATTTACCAGAACAAGTTGAAGAAAAAAAGAAAAAAGTCGATCAACTAAAAGCAGTCGTTGACGAAACTGAAAATATTTTGAAGGAGATACGTGATTTCGTTGCAAGTGCAAAGATTACTCTCGTTGAGCTTAAAGAAAAAGAAGAAAAATTAGCTAAACAACAGTTTATGAGTCGTAATAATAAAGAGTTTGATGCAATTACAAAAGAAATTGAACATCTCAAGCAAGAACACGAAAAACTTGCAACAAAAATGCGCACCGAGGGTGTCAAAGAAGAAAACATTATGCGTATTTTAGCAGATCAGCAAAAGCAATATCAAGAAGCTTTACAAGAATTTGAAAAAATGCAACAAGAATACGAAGAAATCTCCGAACAGCAATCTGATGAAGTAAAACTATTGAAAAACAAGCGTAAATTAATAGTTTCCATGCTTCCAAAAGATTTTTATGACGAATATAATCGCGTTATGCAATATCACTATGATGCTGCTGTGCAAGTCAAGAAAAATTCTTGTCTTGGTTGTTATAGTGCTGTTCCATCGCAAAAAGTTGTAGAATTGCGTAATAATTTGGATAAAATTTATCATTGTGAAAACTGTGGGCGAATACTTATTCCTGAGGAAATCCCATTTGATGAAAGTTTACTAGATATAAAATAAGAAATGTGTTACAGCAGTTTAATTTAAAGCAAATTTTTTTTTATAAATATTAATTCAGTAGGGCTGTAAGGGAAATTAAACCCATCTATGTTAATAACTTATGGTGGGATAATAGATTCAGTAGTAATTTGGAATATATTTTAAAATAAAAATTCTCTTTTTCAGCTCTTGGAAACTATCAGATAAGCTGAATAATCAAAAAGAAAAGCTTTTTTTGTAAGCCAAAAGTATTTAATGGGAAATATTCTCATCATAGCGATTTTAGTTCTTTTCTCTGCTTTTTTCTCGGGAATGACTATTGGTTTTTTCAGCATGAATCTAACTTATTTAGAAAATAAAGTCAAGCTCGGCGACCGATATGCCAAACGAATCTATCCAATTCGAAAACGATCTAATCTTTTACTTTGCACTCTTCTTCTGGGAAATGTTGCCGTAAATGCTATAATTGCAATTTATCTTGGCTCAATTGCTTCAGGTGTCGTTGCAAGTTTAATTGCCACTGGACTTATCTTTATCATAGGCGAGATGATTCCGCAAGCCGTTGCTGCACGTTACGGCTTTTATCTTGGTTCGTCGCTTTGGTGGTTAATTTGGGTTTTTATTGTGCTGCTTTATCCAATAGCTGCACCAATTTCTATGATACTCGATAAAATTCTTGGCAAAGAGATGCCAACTGTGTATTCGCGCGAAGAATTCCAAGAAATTATAAAGCATCACGAAGATTCTCCACTTTCTGATATTGATGCAGACGAAGAGAAAATTATCATCGGAGCGCTTTCTTTTTCTCAAAAATCTGTTTCAGATATAATGACACCACGAACTGTAGTTTACGCACTCGATGCAAACAAAATAATTGATAAAGAGCTACTTTTACAAATCAAAGATAAAGGCTTCAGCCGCATCCCCGTCTTTGAAGGTAAAAAAGATAACTTAATTGGCATCCTCTATTCAAAAGAACTTATTGGGTACAATCCAGACGATCAAAAGACTGTCGGCGAGCTGTGTAATAGGCGCTCGCGTATCCATATTGATAAAGATATGAAATTAGACGAACTTTTTAACTTATTTATCAAAGAAAGACGTCATATAGCTTTTGTATTCGGAGAATTTGGCGAACTAAAAGGATTAGTTACGCTGGAGGATGTAATTGAAGAAATTCTTCGCACTGAAATCGTTGATGGAGCGGATAATACTGTTGATATGCGTTAACTGGCTTTCATTAAGAAGAAAT
>DAIPLL010000255.1:0-1300 GCA_036769265.1 Kapaibacterium sp. (SeqCode) | reverse complement strand
TTTTTCCAAAGTTTTGATTGCAATTTGAGAATTGCATTTTTTTATTAAATTTTCAACAATTGTTACCGGTCAACTGATTGCTGCAATGAAAATGCTTGGTTTTGATAAAGTTTTTGATTCCTCATTCACAGCAGATCTCACTGTAATTGAAGAATCAAATGAGTTTATCAAACGTAAAACTGAGCAAGGCACTCTGCCTCTTTTCACATCTTGTTGCCCAGCTTGGGTAAAATATGTAGAGCAATATTTCCCAGAATTTTTACAGAACTAATCATCTTGCCGATCCCCTCAACAAATGTTCGGTTCAATCGCGAAGAAAATACTACCGGATTTACTTGGCAAAAAGCGAGAAGATATAGTTGTTGTCTCTATTATGCCTTGCACTGCTAAAAAAGTTGAAGCTCGTCGTCCAGAATTTGCCGAAGCTGATAACCGAGATGTTGATTTTGTGCTCACTACTCAGGAACTTGCAAAAATGATAAAACAAGCAGGTATAAAGTTCGAGAATCTCTCTCCTGAAGCATTTGATTTGCCACTTGGATTCAAAACTGGAGCAGGTGTTCTATTTGGCAACTCTGGTGGTGTTTCCGAAGCGGTGCTTCGCTATACTTATGAAAAATTAAGCGGTAAAATTCTCGATAATGTTGACTTTAAAGAAGTTCGCGGTATGGATGCCGTCCGAGAAGCAAATATTAATATAAACGGCAAAAATATTAGTTTATGTGTAATTCACGGACTTAAAAATGCAAAATCAGTTATAAAACAAATCCAAAATGGCGAAAAGCAATATGACCTAATTGAAGTTATGGCTTGCCCCGGTGGGTGCATTGGAGGTGCTGGTCAGCCCGTCTATTATGACGAAGAAACAAAACGAAATCGCACAAAAGGTATTTATGATTGTGATAAAATGCTACAACTGCATAAATCTCAAGAAAATCCTTATGTCGCTGATTTATATAAAAACATTTTAAAAGAACCAAACAGTAATGAAGCGCATCATTTACTTCACACACAATATAAAAGCCGCAAGAGAATTAAAGAAGGAGCTATGGATTTAATTACAAATGATGGCTCAAAAATGCAAATTAGCGTTTGTGTGGGTACCAACTGTTTTATAAAAGGTTCTCAGGAAATTTTGAAAAAATTAATTGACTACGTCGAAAAAAATGATTTAACTAACATAGTTGATATAAAAGCCAATTTCTGTATGGAAAATTGTGATGAAGGACCAAGTGTAACAATTGGTGAAAATTTAATAAAAAAATGCAATTCTCAAATTGCAATCAAAACTTTGGAAAAA
>DAIPLL010000254.1:1106-1319 GCA_036769265.1 Kapaibacterium sp. (SeqCode) | reverse complement strand
CACCTCTTGAAGCTATTTATATTCTAAGTTATTTAAAAAAAGATATTTAATTTAACTTTATTTGTATTGTTTCGTGATTATAATTGTTATTATTTTAAAATTATTTTAGTAATATAAATTTTTAAATGAAATTTAAATCCCTCTTTATATTGTTCCTGTTTTTTGAAACTAATACAAATGCATTTTGGGAAGAAGTTACCGAAATGCCCGAGA
>DAIPLL010000254.1:0-1096 GCA_036769265.1 Kapaibacterium sp. (SeqCode) | reverse complement strand
CCCAATTCGGATGGGTTTGTGGTTATGAAGGGAAAGTTATCCGCACTACTGATGGTGGTCGAACTTGGCAAGGCACAATAATCCCAACAATAAATCAAATAGAAAGCATTCATTTTGCCTCCCCATCTGTCGGCTATTGCTCTGGCGAAGGAAAAATCTTTAAATCAATAAACGGTGGTTTAACTTGGTTTGAAATTACTCCACGTGATGAAGAAGTTTTGCTTTGGGGAACATACTTTGTTGACGAAAATCTCGGCTTTGTTATAGGTGGGAATTGCGTTGGTTATCAAAAATTTTATAAAACTACAAATGGTGGCACCAGCTGGACGCTTTTCAGCTACTTTTATCCAAATACCAAACTTGCTGATTGCTTAGTTTATCCAAACGGCGTTGGTTTCGCTTCAAGTAGTGGTCTCATTTGGCAAACTACGAATATGGGAGCCACCTGGACTGTTTTCAGCCGAACAGGTAATTTTGACTGGCACGAAGAAATAACTCACTTTGGGCGATCTTTTCTTGTACCTTACTCGCTTTCCTGCGATGGAACAACCACAAATCGCGGCGGTGTCCGATTCTCCACCGATATGGGACGCACGTGGCGCGATTTTGTAACTCAAGGCTCTATGTATGGTGCTTTCTTACTGGATAGCTTGCGTGGCTGGGCTTGTGGCTTAAACCGCTCGGTATATTATACTTCCAACGGTGGCAAAACTTGGGAACTACGCAACTGTGGCATCCCCGTTGGTAAGAACCTCGATGATATTTGGTTCGTTGATGATACAACTGGTTGGCTTGCCGGCGAAGGACTCTATCGTTTACGCAAAAACTCTATCCCTCAGCCACAAGTACTGGTGCTCGGACAAACTGAGATTTGTCAAGGCGATACAGTTACCCTCGAACTCCAAGGCAATTACAAAAAAATAAAATGGTCCACTGGCGAAACTACTAAATCTATAAAAGTTACAAAAAGCGGTAAATACAATGTTTACGTCGAAAATTCAGAATGCGAATATGCCTATTCTAACGATATTGAAATTAAAGTTCGGCAAGCAGATAAAATTATAATCAAACCCAGTAAAAACTCTCCTTGTGTGGG
>DAIPLL010000051.1:0-9110 GCA_036769265.1 Kapaibacterium sp. (SeqCode) | reverse complement strand
AAAAGTGAACGCAAGCTTTGTTCTTGTGGTTTAAATTGAGCTTGAACATTCATTGAGAATTATATGAAAAAGGAATAAACAGAACTTATCTCAAAATGATTAATTAGAGCACGGCTTGCCGTGCTCTTTTTATTATCCAATTTATTAGTTTTTACAATGTTAAATTACTAAAATCGTTTTAGTTAGAACAAAATTTATTACAATTTTACAAGATTTTAACTATGAGCGAAATTAATTCTGCTTTTGTTGAAGAACTTTATTATAACTATCTTCGTGATCCTCAATCAGTTAGCAAAGAATGGCAAGAATATTTTTCAAAAAAGTCACCAATTATCCCTAAAATTACCGAAAAACAGGGAACAACTCCCTCATTTCAATCTAAGAAAATTCCCGAAAATGTTGAAGTTGAAGTATTATCATCTATTTCTGCAAAAATTGTCGAAAATATGCAATCCAGCATTGAAGTGCCTACCGCAACTTCCGTACGCACAATACCAGTGAAACTTCTCGACGAAAACCGCCAAATCATAAATAAACACTTGCAAAATATTAAACGTAAAAAAACTTCCTTTACTCATATACTTGCCTGGGCACTTGTCAAAGCATTGATGAAATACCCTCAATTCAACTCTTATTTCGATACTATTGATGGCAAACCCTGCCGTATCAAAAGAAAACATATTAATTTAGGACTTGCTATCGATCTTGAACGCAAAGATGGTTCACGTCTTCTGCTTGTGCCAAATATTAAAAATTGTGAGCAGCTTACCTTTTCGGAATTTATCGAAAAGTATGATGAAATTATAGAAAAAGCAAGAAACAACAAACTTGATCTCTCCGATCTCGAAAACACTTCAGTTACTTTGACTAATCCAGGTATGATTGGCACAACGCACTCCAATCCACGTTTGATGAAAGGTCAGGGCGTAATTGTTGCCACCGGTTCAATAGACTATCCAACAGAATTCCAAGCTGTTAATCCAGCAGTGCTGACAGATATGGCAATTTCAAAAGTTGTTACAATTACTTCAACATACGACCATCGCATAATCCAAGGTGCAGAAAGCGCTGAATTTTTATCATATATATCAAAATTACTTCTCGGTAAAGAACATTTTTACGACCAGATTTTTTATAGCTTGGATGTTCCATTTGAACCACTTCACTGGCAAACTGACATCGAAAACAAAAGCAGTTTCCCGTTAAATATAGACGAAAAAATTGAGAAAAACGCCCATATAATGCTACTTATTAATGCTTATCGTGTGCGCGGGCATCTTCTTGCATCAAGCAATCCACTTGGCAAAGCAATTTACTACTACCCAGAATTAGACCCTGCATACTATGGGCTTACAATTTGGGATTTGGATCGTTACTTCCATGCTGATGATAGCTGGGAAAAGAATTATCTTAGTTTTAGAGAAATCTTCGAAATTTTACGCACAACTTATTGCGGTCGTATTGGTTATGAGTTTATGCATATTCAAGATCCCGAAAAAAAAGAATGGATCAAAACTAAGCTCGAAACACAAAGCCTAAAACCAAAATTATCCAGTGAAGAAAAAGTTGAAATATTAAAAAAAATTGTTGATGCTGAATTTTTTGAGAACTTTTTGCATACAAAATATATTGGGCACAAGCGCTTTTCGTTAGAAGGTGGTGAAAGCTTAATTGTTTTGATTAATACATTATTTGAAAAGGCTGCCGATCATTACCTACACTCCGTTGTAATTGGGATGGCACATCGTGGACGTCTGAATGTGCTTGTGAACAATGTTGGAAAGAAGCCTGAGTTTATTTTTAATGAATTCGATGGGGATTACGATCCAGAACTTGATCAAGCTGCAGGAGATGTCAAATATCACTTAGGCGATAAAGGAAAATTCGTTGGTAGAAATGGTCATACCTTGGAAGTCCTTCTTTCTCCAAATCCGAGCCATTTGGAGCTTGTCGATCCTGTAATCTGTGGTATGGCACGTGCAATTGATAACAAAATAAATGACCAAACATATTCGAAAGCATTACCTATAAACATCCATGGCGATGCTGCTTTCGCTGGTCAAGGAATTGTTGCCGAAACTCTAAATCTTTCACAACTCGAAGGCTATAAAGTTGGCGGTACAATTCACATTATTGTAAATAATCAAATAGGTTTTACAACACCAGCTGATGCCGCACGCTCGACTTTCTATGCAACAGATATTGCCAAAATGATCCAAACTCCAATTCTCCACGTCAATGGTAATGATCCAGAAGCAGTTGTTGAAGCTGCTATATTTGCAATTGAATACAGGCAACAGTTTAAAAGTGATGTTATTATTGATTTATTGTGTTATAGAAAATATGGTCATAATGAAGGTGATGAGCCTACTTACACCCAGCCCCTGCTTTACAAAAAAATTAAATCAATGCCTCCTATATCGAAATTCTATCAAAATGAGTTGATTCGTGATAAAATCATTTCTTCTGATTTCGTTGAAAAATATCATTCCGAAATAAAAACAAAACTCGAAGAGGCTTACAATAATCGAATTATTTTCAAAGGACAAAAGAAATTCGAATTTTATATGAAGGAAGGTAGAACGCTTACTCCTTATTTTACTGCGATTAGCGAAGAAATTCTTAAAGAAATTACTAATGCTTTGACTACCTTTCCGGAGCACTTTAATCTCAATCCAAAACTGAAATCTTTGTTGCAAAAAAGAAAAGAGATGGTTTTCACTGGTGATGGTTCTATTGATTGGGCTATGGCAGAAGGGCTTGCCTTTGGCTCTATACTTGTCGAAGGGCGGGATGTTCGTTTCAGTGGACAGGACTCACGGCGCGGCACTTTCAGTCAGCGCCATGCTGTTTATTATGATTATCTCACGGAAGATATATATATTCCTTTAAATCATATACGTAAAACACAAGGCAAATTAAGAATTTTCGACAGTCCACTTTCCGAAATGGCTGTCTTAGGTTATGAATACGGTTATAGTATTATCGCTGATAGCGATTTAACACTTTGGGAGGCACAATTTGGCGATTTCGCTAATAATGCACAAACATTTTTTGACCAGTATCTCAGTTGTGGAGAAGTAAAATGGGGACAAAACTCCAATTTAGTTGTGCTTTTGCCACATGGTTACGACGGTCAGGGCTCGGAGCATTCAAGTGCCCGACTTGAGCGTTATCTTCAGCTTTGTGCAGACGAAAATATGATAGTTGGAAACTTTACAACTCCTGCTAATTATTTCCATGCTTTGCGTCGTCAATTATTGCTTACTCATAAGCTACCATTAATTCTTATGACACCAAAATCAATGCTACGTCATCCTTTCGCAATATCTCGTCGTGATGAATTCGTTTTCGATGAATTTAAACATATTATAGATGACGAAAAAATCGAAGACAAGAAAAAAATTGAACGTGTCCTGATTTGTACCGGTAAAATTTATTATGAACTACTCGAAGAGAAAATCAAACGAAATATCGATAAAATTGCAATTATTAGAATAGAGCAGCTTTATCCTCTTCATAAAGAGCTTTTAGAAAAATTTATAAATAGTTACGAAAATGCAAAAGAAATTTTCTGGGTTCAAGAAGAGCCTCAAAATATGGGGGCTTATCCATATCTATTCCCAATTTTTATCGAATTAATTGATAATTTCAAACATAGATTTAAATATATCGGCAGGAAATCATCTGCTGCAACTGCAACAGGTTCTTACAAACGCCATCTTGCAGAACAACATAATATTATAGAGGATGCTTTGAGCTTATCATAAAAAAATATTCGCAAATAGGCGGCTGCGTCGTAGTTTGCAGCCGTTTTTAAATTGATAGTTAAATTAGCCATTCTTTAAAATTTCTGCGCGTTCTGCAATACGAAGAGCTTCTATAATAGGATCAAGGTCGCCATCCATTACTTCACGCAACGGATAATTCTTTGCATCGCCTTCTAAACGATGATCTGTCACACGGTTTTGTGGGTAATTATATGTGCGAATTTTTTCTGAACGGTCTCCAGTTTTGACCATTGATCGCCGTGATGATGCTATTTCTTCTTGTTGTTTCTTTAACTCAATTTCATAAAGGCGTGCACGAAGCACTTTCATAGCTTTTTCTCGATTTTTGAGTTGTGAGCGTTCGTCCTGACAAGATACAACTATCCCGGTTGGAATATGTGTCAAACGAACAGCGGTTTCAACTTTGTTAACGTTCTGTCCACCAGCTCCACCAGAGCGGAAGATGTCTATTCGCAAGTCTTCATCGCGTATTTGTATATCGACTTCTTCTGCCTCTGGCAACACAGCAACAGTTGCAGCTGACGTGTGAATACGACCACTTGCCTCAGTTTCGGGAACTCTTTGCACACGATGTACACCGCTTTCGAATTTTAGCAAGCCGTAAAGTTCTTCACCACTTAGGCTAAAGATTATTTCTTTGAAGCCTCCTTTTTCACTTTCGTTAAAATCTATTATTTCCAAGCGAAAGCCCTTGCGATCTGCATATCTCTGATACATACGGAAAAGGTCGCCAGCAAAAATTGCAGCTTCATCGCCGCCAGTGCCCGCCCTTATTTCCACAATACAGTTTTTATCGTCGTTCGGATCCTTTGGTATTAGTAAATACCTAATATCTTCCTCCATCTTCTCAAGCTCTTCTTGGAGTTGTTCTATTTCAAGATATGCCAATTCTTTTAGTTCTGGATCTATATCCTTTTGTTCGGTGAGTTCTCTTGCGGATTGCAAATCGTCGCATAATTTAATATATTTTTCACTTGCTTCAGCAACTGGTTTTAACTGCTTTAGCTCTTTGTTTAGATCCTTTAAACTTTGCGGGTTCATTGTGTACTCGGGATCGTTCAGCTTTTCCTGTATTTTTTGATATTTTTCAAGTATTGCTTTAAGTTTTTCGTACATTTCTTTCCTAAAATTTAGAATTACAAAACTGCAAAAATACAAAAAATTTATTTTATTTCCTTAATTCTCATTATTTTTGTTAAAATTGTATCTTTTAAAATTTGAATTAAACATAATGATTCATAAATTAAATAGACTGTTTCTCTTTTTTTTATTGTTCTTTTTTCTTCTTTACGGAATTACATTCGCAAATGATACTACTTTAGTTTCAGTCAAAGACTCACTAAAAATTATCCCTTCTAAATGGCATGGTTCAATATTAAATTTTCAACTTAAGATTAACAAAAGAGATTTTAATTTCGATAATTTTTATTCTACAAGTGATATCATATTCAAAAAAACAAGTTATTATGAGTTAGATTTAGGTTTCCCACGGCATAATACATATTTCTCGGCTTTTTTAGGTAATGCGCGAGATAATTCGATAAGTTTCAATGGGGTTGTGCTAAATAATTTGGAATACGAATATGCTGAAATAAATTTAATTTCGCCCGAATTTTTTGAAAATATTGAAATAATGGAAGGCTCGGACGCTGTGATTTTCTCAGGTAAAAGTGTTAATATAAATTTTCAGGAAAAACGTTATAACTCAGCTCGTCCTTTTACAAAAATGTGGTATTCTCAGTCTGGTTACGAACTTATTGCTTCCGATGGACAGTTTAGCAAAAATTTATTACCTAATACAAACTTTCTTCTTGCTTTTAGCAATTTGGGTTCCGATGGCAGATATTCAAATCAAGCCATAGAACATTGGAATTTACGTTCATCACTGCGATATAATTTCGATAGCTCAAGCTGTTTTTCTATAAATTATAATTTCAACAATCGTAAATTTGGTTTAAATGGTGGTGTTCTACCAAATGCTCCAAGTCCTGAAAATGAATTCGAAACAGAAGTATTTTTTAATTATTTTAGTGAAAGAAATTACAGAACAGATTTAATTGCCACTTACTCTCAAAAATCTGAACGAAAATATATTCTAATTAATGGATTCTTCACTCATCAAGAAAATCAATTAAAGTTCAAAAATGAACCTATCATTCTTCAATTAGACACTTCTGGAAAGGAAATCTATTATAGTTATAGTTTTGGTTTAAACGCTTTCAATGAGTTTAGTTTAAACGATTACTTGAAAATTTATCTTGGTGGTGAACTAAAAAAAGTAAACGTTGATGCTAATTCATTCACCGCTTCTGTGGATGAGCTAAATTATAATACATTCGCTAATTCAAAGATAAACATTAGCTCTTCTTTGTCAATTTCTGCTGGTTTGCGTTACGAACGTCGCTTTGGTGAAAACTTGCTTTCATTTGGTGGGAAAATTTTATATAATTACAAAAACAATGAATATTTTATTGATTTTTCAAGATTTAAAATTTTACCTAACTTAGCGCAAGGATTGGATAAATCAACCGAAACAAATTACCTATTCATTTTAGGTGTGAATTTTAATGAACTAAAAATTAAAGCAAACGTTTTTTACCGACGTACAAATAATCCACTTATAGCAGAGTTGTCCTTCAATAGAAATTATATCATATACTCTGAAAATTGTAACTGCATAAGCAGAAATTCCTTTGGCACATCTCTATTTTACGAAGATAATTTCCTTGATAAATTTTTCTCATTTGTTAAAATCACAGCACAATATTCCGAAACAAACAAAATTGATGATAACATTTTTCCTTATTTTTATTTAAAACTTGGGGCATATTATGAATATACAGTTGGAAAAAGTATTTTACGTGCTGGATCAGAAGCTGAAATATATTCACCAATAAAAGCGCTATATTTTTATCCCATATCAAAAGATTTCACAATCACAAATGATAGAAGCAAATGGATGGGCAATGGGATTAATCTTTTTGTAAGCTTACGCTTGGGAAATGCTTTTTTAAGGATGAGTTTGGAAAATATTTTGGGGCAATATTATTACCGTGTAAAATATTATCCAATGTTGGACCGTGTTTTTCATCTAACGCTTACTTGGGCGTTCAATGATTAATCGGATGAAATGATTTTTTCGATAAGTTTTTGCATAATCAAAAGATTATTTGAGGAAGATGATTTTAACTCAAAATCAGCCTCACACAAGTGAATAATAGCTTGTTCTACAGCTTTATTGCTGAATAATTTCGCAGGTTTTATGTAATCGTTTATAAAATATTCGTTCACATTTATCATTGAAGCAATTTCTTTTGATCTGATGTTTTTTGTTAATAACTCCTGCACCTTCCACACAGCAATGAAATATCGTGTAAGCATCGTTATTATAAGCATTTCCTGACGTTCGTGCAAAAGCATATTAAATAAAATTTCGTTTGCTTTGGCACTATCTTTTGCTCCTATTGCATTTTGCAATTCGAAAACATTATTTAAACGTCGATTTCCTGATACAGCCGATATATCATTTCTTGTTATTTCTTGTCTGTCTTCTACAAATAAACAAATTTTCTCGATTTCGTTTGCGATATCGCGTAGTTCACCATTTGAAAATGCAAAAAGTAAATTAGCGGCTTCATCATCAATCTTTTTGTTATATAGTTTAAACCTATCTTTAATCCAATACGGGATTTGATTGTCATAGAGTTTTGGGAATTCCATCCAGTCGAATTTAGTAAGTAAAATATTATAAGGGAATTTAGCATTTTCGATCATTTTTTCGTATTTTTGCTTGTTTTTCCCTAAGATGCCGTTTCCAATACCTGTGAAATTATCTATAAAAGCTGTAATAATAAGTAAAGTGGAACTTGAAGGGTTAGACAAATATTGATAAAAGAGAGAATTTTTATCAGGTTTTTTACTTTTGCTTGTAAAGAGTTTCTCGGCATTTTTTATAATAACAACACGCTTGTCATTTATCATTGGATAAGATGAGCATTTATCTACAAGTATGTTTTCGTTTATTTGTGCTCCATCTAACAAATCAAAATCATAGTGGTTTTTATCCGGACAGAATCTATTTATAATTTTTTCAAGTGCTTCTTCAAGAATAAATTCTTCCTCTCCAAATAAAAATACAATTGGGCTTGGATTTTGAATTATTTCGTTTAACGATTTAACCATATTAAATGCCAATGTCGCGCTTTAAAGGTAAAAATGGCTTTAATTTTTTTACAATTATTTCTGTTGTAGTCGGCTTTTTAATAAAATCACTAATTTTCCACTTAACTAATTCTGCAACGAGTGTAGAAGTGCTAAGTGCTGTAAATGCAACAACAGGTATGTCTTTTGTACCTTCAATAGATCGGATGTTTTTTAAAGCAGTGAAACCATCCATAACAGGCATTTGCATATCAAGTATAATTAAATCAGGCGATATTTTGGGTATCATTTCAAAAGCTTCTCCTGGGTTTTCTGCGAGATGAACGTTTGCATAGAAATAAAGTTCGATGACTTTTTTCATCATCAAACGGTATGCTTCGCCATCATCGATAACTAAAACATTTGCAAGTTCACCTGATTTCTTTTCCATAAATCAACCTCTATTTTAACACAAGTATTTTCATAGGTAACTGTTCGTTTTCAGCAAAACGTACTAAGGCTGGGATCATTTCTTTTTTCACAGCTTCGCCTTTTGCTGCTATAAGAATACCTTGCTTTGTATAATAATCTTCCGCAAAAACCATTCCCGGTTCTATCTTATTTACTGGCACTCTCATTACAGCCTTTTGTCCTAAGCTCATTCTTTCCGCTTGAATAATATCGATGAAGACTTCAACTACTTTTTTCTCAAACAAAATTCCCCGCCTGTTGTATAAATAATTCAGTGCATAATTATATTTAGTGCGAGTGGCTTCAAGAAATGCATTGATATCCATTTGCATACTTGGGCGAGCAGGTGCTCCCGAACGCAGTCTTGGTTTCTTATATACAGTATTGTGGAAAAAATTAACTACGCTTATAATTTTTGCGGCTGGATGAATACTTTCTCCTTTCAGTTGTTGTGGGAATCCTGAACCGTCTAATTTTTCGTGATGTTGATAAATAATATTTGCAACATTCTCAAGATGTTTATGTTTTTTTAAAATATACACACCTACATCGACGTGGTATTTATAATGCTCATACTCCAAAGGCGACATTTCATTTATACTTTTATATAAAGCCGAATCAAAAAAAGTAATTTTCCCAATATCATGGAGTAACGCAGCTATTTTTAACTCATAAGTTGCTTCTTCATTCATTCCCAATTCTTCTGCT
>DAIPLL010000253.1:0-1321 GCA_036769265.1 Kapaibacterium sp. (SeqCode) | reverse complement strand
TTGGTAATCCATACGACCCAGAAGTTTACTATCAATTTCGCGAGGCTATTCGTGGTATGGGCGATGCTTGCCGCCGCTTGGATACACCTGTAACAGGTGGTAATGTCAGTTTCCATAATGAATCACAAAACTATGCAATATTTCCAACACCAACTATTGGTATGCTTGGTGTAATTGATGATTTGACAAAAGTTATTTCGATGGAATTTAAAAACGAAGGCGATTTAATCTTTTTAATAGGAAATAATCGTTCTGAGTTAGGTGGTTCAGAGTTTTTAAAATACAAAATTGGGAAAATTACAGGCAAAGCTCCTATAATTGATATTGATGAAGAAATTGCTTTACAGAACGCACTTCTCGAAATGATCGAAAATCACCTGATTTCTTCTGCTCATGACACAAGCGAGGGTGGTTTAGCAGTTTGTTTAGCTGAAAAATCTATAGCATCATCTGGATTGGCTTGCAAAGTGCATTTAGATTTATCAGCAGGACATCTATTTGGTGAATCACAATCACGTGTCGTTATCTCTGCAAAACCACATTGCATTGATCCAATTAAACAAGTTTGCAAAAAATATGGTGTCTCTTATTATCAATTAGGTAAAGTTACAAAGGAAATCTTTGAAATTGAAGGTTTCATTAAAACTTCTCATACACAAATCAGTAGAATTTACAATACAGCTATTGAAAATTTGATGAAAAAATAGATAATTATTTTTATTATGATAATGGCTGCTTTATTTTAAGCAGCCATCTTATTTAATTTGATTTCATCCGAAGTGGATTGAATGTATGTACAGAGTCGAACGGTTCTTGATGTGGGGTAGGGGATATATCGTTTCCGAAATTGAACAAATCAGGTGAATATTTCTGCTTTAATTTATCTTGTAATGTAAGCAATCCTTTTATAACAGCTTCTGGACGTGGTGGGCATCCCGAAACATAAACATCAACTGGAAGAAATTGATCAATACCCTGCACAACAGAATAAGAACGGAACATCCCTCCAGTTGAAGCACATACACCCATAGACATTACCCATTTAGGATCAGGCATTTGGTCGTAAATTTTCCGCACAACCCAAGCCATTTTGTATGTTACTGTCCCTGCTACAATCAGAAAGTCCGATTGTCGTGGTGTCATACGGAAAACCTCCGAGCCAAATCGAGCAACATCAAAACGTGATGAGGCAAATGCCATCATCTCAATTGCACAGCAAGAAATACCCAATGGCATGGGCCAAAGGGAATTACGCTGTGCCCATTTTATTACTTCGCCAACGGTAGTAGTAAGGAAACCGTCTTTTCCCAATATATTTTCT
>DAIPLL010000252.1:0-1344 GCA_036769265.1 Kapaibacterium sp. (SeqCode) | reverse complement strand
TAGTTTTCAGAAAAAAAATTACACTTTACCAAGAGCATTAATTTTCCCAAAAGTTACTGATATAAATAAAAACTCAAAACCTGAAGTCTTTTTTAATGATATTTCAAATCTTGTAATTAAAAATTCTTATGTAGCAGAGTTCGATGGCGAGAAATTTACAATTATTGACAGTTTAGAGCAGAATGGAATAGTAACAGGCATTGGCAACTATAACGGCAATGATAAGATAGATATTTTAATTTATGGCAATGGCAATTCAATGATATTAGAACAATCGTTATCTCCAAATAAAATTTTTGGGAATAAAATTTTCGATTCACAAAGCTTAAATTTTTGGGCTGAGCATTTTTATGACATAAATCTCGATGGTAGAGACGAAATTATCGCTCACAATGATAGTAGCTTTTTTGCTTACTCTCAAATTAATGGAAAAGATGTTTTGATTGCGCAGACAACATTACCAAAAGAACTTAGAAATATTGGCTTATGGCGTGGTTCAGCACTCGGTGATTTTAATAACAATGGCAAAGTTAATTTATATCATTCCAACAACAAGGGACATTCCTTCATTTTTGAATACAATAAGAACAAGTTTGACTTAATTTATTCTGACATTTCTATAAATGCCTCAGAGAACCAATACATTACACGTGCCGATATTGATAGCGACGGTATAGATGAAATTATACATTTATCCTATGGTATTTTCCCAAGACGGAACGATCCTGCTGACGGACTTTGGTATATCAGAGTAATAAAACACTCTCAAGAAAAAGGCTTTTATATTGCAGATAGCTTGTATATCTATGGAATTAGAGCTGGCGTAATATCCAAAATCGGTGCCTCTTATAGAAATGGTGTTGCTGCAGGCAATCTCGATAACATTCCAGGCGATGAGATTATTATTTCTACTATGCCAAATTTATATGTTTTCCGTTGGAATAAAACAAAGCAAAAGTTAGAGCCTATTTTGTTTTACCCAACCTCTTTTACAAACTCTGCCTTTTGTTTCGATTTCGATGGCAATGGTAAAATAGAAATTGGATTTGCTACTTTCGATAATACTGAATTCTGGGAACTTGTGGCTTATCCCAAAATTAACGAACCTCGACTAAAAGGTTACGCTCTCAATGCAAATACCGTGAAATTATTCTGGGACAAAGTTAAAAATGCATCAAGATATAATTGTTATTTATTAGACGAAAGTACCCAAACACTCAAATTTATTAAATCGACAGAAGATAACTTTGTAATATTGGATAACTTGAAAGCCAACAAGTATCACATATTTTTTATCAATGCAGAGAATGATTTTGAGTTTAGCAATTTATCAAATGACGTTAG
>DAIPLL010000050.1:0-9262 GCA_036769265.1 Kapaibacterium sp. (SeqCode) | reverse complement strand
CGATTATACCCATAGATGCAATTGCCGAAAGGCGACCTTTGGCAAGAAGTGCAAAAATACTTGCTATAAGAATTGTAATTAAAATTGAAATATCGTAAATATCTACACCTGCTATACTCCGTTCAATCGAAATTGCAAATGCATTTGCTATCGATGATGCAGAATTAAATCCTAAGAACGCACCTCCAACAAATAGAATAAAAAATGCTAAAATTGTTAAAATATAATAACGCAAATGACCATTTTGCAAGATTTTAGTTTGTAGTTCAGCGAAACTTAAAGTACCGTTAAAAATATAATCATACCATTTGGAGGGAAAGAAAAATTCAGGGACACGTATTTTGGAAATAAATTCTACAAACGACAAACGTTTTATTATAATGCCCAAGCCAGTTGCTATTGTTAACAAGCTCAGCAAAAGTGGTGTGTTTAAACCATGAAAAAGCCCAAGATGATGCATTGCATTTGGCAAAACCGACTGCACTGCTTTATTTGTAAGTCCTGCGATTGTTAAATTAGGTGCTATTCCAAATAGTAAACCCAAAATAACAAGAACCAGAGGTCCGTATGTCATTTGCCAAGGTGCTTCGTGAGGTTTTTCCTGTGGATATTTGCTTTCTCCAATGAATGGGAGAATCCCTGCAAAAGTCATAACAGCAAATGTATTAATTGCAGCTATTACGCTGATTGTAATAAACAACCCCGATAACGAGCCAGACTGCAAAACAGCATCATAGAGCATTTCTTTGCCGATAAAGCCCAGAAAAGGGATGATACCCATACCCGAAAGTGCTGCTCCAATACCGATAAGAGTTGTTATTGGTAAATACTTGCGAAGCCCCGCAATTTGCCTAATATCGCGAGTACCAGTCTCATGGTCGATAATGCCTGCCATAAGGAACAATGCACCTTTATAAAGCGAGTGAGCGAGTAAATAAACTATCATAGCCGATATTGCAAGTTCGCCACCAAGCCCAATTAGCATTGTAAGAGTGCCGAGCACAGATACAGTCGAGTATGCAAGTAATCTCTTTAAATCGGTTTGTTTAAGAGCCATCGCCGAAGCCATAATCATAGTCCAACCACCAAAACCGCCGAGCAGCCACGTCCAAAGATCTGTTCCACCTAAGATTGGGAGAAATTTAATCATCAGGAACACACCTGCTTTGACCATTGTTGCAGAATGGAGATAGGCACTAACTGGTGTGGGCGCTTCCATAGCATTTGGCAACCAAAAGTGAAATGGGAATTGTGCTGATTTTGTAAAAGTACCTATCAGAAATAGAATTAAAATTGCACTATAAAATGGACTGTTTATCAGAGAATCGTTGAATTGCGCCATTTGCGAAATTTCAAAAGTACCAGTGATTTGATGCAAAATAATCATCCCAGCAAGTAAAGCTAATCCACCACCCGCTGTTACAAGCAGCGACTGCAAAGCTGCATATCGGGAACGTTCCTGCTCGTGATTAAAACCAATCAGCAAAAACGAGCTAATTGAAGTTAGCTCCCAAAAGACAAACAAAGCCAGGACATTATCACAAGTAACCACACCAAGCATAGACGCCATAAATATGCTAATGTAAATATAGAAAGGCACAATTTTATCACTTTTTGATAAATAAGAAGAAGCATAAAGATATACAACAAAACCAATACCACTAATTATTAATGCAAAAGTTAAGTTTAATCCATCAATTAAAAAGTTTAGGTTGATACCTAAGAAAGGTATCCAACTGAAATTTTCGGATATTTTCTCGCCTGCGAGCACCTGTGGTATAAACTGCAAATAATAGATAAATAAAGAAAACGGCAAAAGTGACAGTATCGCCCCTGCTAATTTCTTTCTAATCTTAAAAATTATTGGAACGACGCAAGCAACAATAAAACCTGATAAAACAGCAAGTAACATCTTTTTAACTCCGTTTATGTTTGATTATCTTGCATAAACAAAAATAAGTATAGCTATACCAAGAATAATTCTATAAACTATAAAAATATAAGTTGAATGTTTTTTAAGAAATTTGATGAGGAAATCAATTGCAAAATAGCCACTTAATCCAGAGACAATTGTAGCAACTGCAACACTCATCCAATCTTGCTGCGATATATAGGAAAGTGCCCGATAAAATTGTAATATACCGCTAGCAAATATCGCTGGAATACTGAGCAAAAATGAAAAACGTGCTGCTGTTTCACGTTTCATACCGAGTAGAAGTCCTGCTGTAATAGTAGTTCCAGAGCGTGATGAACCAGGGATTAAGGCAATGCACTGAGCCACACCAACCCACAAGGCATCCCAGAAAGTAAGATGCTCTTCTGATTTTTTTAAGCGAGCAGTTTTCTCGGCAATTAGTAGTATCAAAGCAAGAACTATTAAGCTAATGGCAATAACTGTTAATCTCTTAGTGAAATCACTTTCAATGAGCTTCTTCAGCAAAATTCCAATTGTCATAATTGGCAAACTTCCTACTATAACATACCAACCGAGTCTACTATTGAGGCTTTGATTTGCCAAAGAGATACGCTTTTTACCTATGTTTTCGTTGAAAAAGGATTTGGGAATTTCGTAGATTTCATTTCGAAAATACCATAATACACTTGCAAGAGTTCCAAGTTGGATTATTGCAATAAACGCTGTCCACTGCTCTGGATGTTTATGGTCGATTATGCCAAATAATTCACCGAAGATTGTAAGGTGTGCTGTTGAACTAATTGGTATAAATTCCGTAAGTCCTTGAACTAATCCTAAAACGATCGCAATAAGCAAATTCATTATTGTAAATCATCTTTTTTAAAAAAGCAATTTAAAAATTATTCTATTAATAATTAAAAACTTACTTAAATTAATTTTAATATTATTTGGTTAAAATTTTAAAAATAGACAAGTTTTTTTCTTATTTTTGCATTTTAAATACTCTTATTTTGAGGTTCAATTGATGATTAGGTTAAATGTTAATATCGATCATATTGCAACAATACGCAACGCACGTGGTGGGCAAGAACCTGATCCCGTTGTTGCAGCATCATTAGCTGAATTGGCTGGTGCAAATGGTATAGTTTGCCATCTTCGAGAGGATCGCCGCCATATTAACGATCGCGATCTGCGTTTACTTCGCGAAATAGTACAAACAAAGCTTGATTTAGAAATGGCTGCAAACGAAGAAATAATCAAAATTGCGCTGGAAACGGTGCCTGATTTAGTCACAATTGTGCCTGAAAAACGCCAAGAACTAACAACAGAAGGCGGTCTTGATGTAGTTTCGAACCGTGAGCAGCTCCTCTCGCTTTGCGAACGTATGCACGAACGGTCGATAGAAGTTAGCTTGTTTGTTGAACCTGATGAAAAGCAAATTACAGCGGCAAAGGAAGTAGGTGCAGATATGGTCGAGCTACATACTGGATGTTACGCAAATGCTAAATCACCTGAAAAATTTAAATTTGAGCTCAACCGAATAATAAATGCAGCAGCTTTCGCAGGCAACATTGATCTGAAAGTTGCAGCTGGGCATGGATTAAATTACAAAAATACTCCCAATATATGTTTTATTCACGAAATCGAGGAATTAAGTATTGGTCACTCAATAATTTCACGTGCGGTACTTGTTGGCTTAGAACAAGCCGTCCGAGAAATGATTGCAATTATTAATAATTCAACATTACACAGAAACATAGACATTTAATCGCAATGTGTGGAATCGCTGGCATATTCGACTACTCCCAAAAACGTAATGCTATAAGCAACGAAATTTTGGAAAGTATGGCTAATTGTATCATCGAACGTGGTCCAGATTCTAATGGTACATTCATATCGAACGATAATAAGTGCGGATTGGCATTTCGCCGACTTGCAATTGTTGATTTATCAGAAAATGGTAACCAACCGATGCACACAAGCGACGGTAAATTTTCAATTGTATTTAACGGAGAAATTTACAACCATCTTTCTTTACGGGAAGAATTACTTAAAGAGGGTTATACTTACCGTTCAAATACTGATACAGAAACAATACTTTATGGTTATGCTCACTGGGGAATTGACCTATTGCAAAGAATGCTCGGTATGTGGGCATTTGCTATTTATGATCATACAAAGCAGGAATTATTACTCTCACGCGATAGAATAGGCATAAAACCCTTATATTTTTATCAAAAAGATGGGCTAATTATTTTCTCGTCGGAAATTAAATCAATACTTGCACATCCCGATGTTAGCAAAGAATTTAACTTTGAGGAACTTCCTAATTACTTGAATTACGGACTTACCTCGAATCGTGCAACTTTGTTTAAGCACATAAAAAAAATTCCTGCTGGACATTATGCAATAATCAACAAACACGGCGAGATAAACCTTAGACGCTATTGGAGTCCTTTCAACAGACAACTCGAAATCGAAGTTCAGAAACTTTCACAGGCAGAAATACAAGAGCAATTACTCACTATGCTTCGCTCGTCGATTGAAGCGCGAATGATGAGTGATGTGCCTTTTGGTGTGTTCCTAAGTGGCGGGATCGACTCGAGTGTGAACGTTGCTCTGATGGCTGAACTTATGAATCGACCCGTGGATACTTTCACTGTTGGTTTTAAGCAACTCGAAAAGTACAACGAGCTCGAATATGCTCGAAAAATAGCAAAACTTTTTAATACAAATCACAGAGAAATTCTAATCGACGAGCAGGATGCATTTAACATTTTGGAGCATCTGGCTTATCGTGAGGACGAACCCAATGCCGATCCTGTTTGCATACCGCTTTATTTTTTATCAAAACTAACACGTGAAAGTGGAACTATCGTTGTACAAGTAGGCGAAGGAAGCGACGAGCAGTTTGCAGGTTATCCATGGATTGTACAGCACTATAAAGTTTACGAAAAATACTGGAGACATTATACTAAGCTTCCTCAATTTATAAAGAAAACTGCTTATTATATCTCAAAACCTATACTAAACAACACTCATAAAACACTCGCTCTTGATTACATTCGGCGAGCAGCATTTGACGAACAGTTCTATTGGAGTGGGATTTCGATATTTTCCCCTGAACACTTGAATTTACTTTTCGGCAATAATTACAAGAACTTATCCACCATACCTGCTCGGTATGCTAATGAACTGCACAAACAAGCCTTCGAACTTAATCCTGAATCTGACTATTACCAACGCATCGCATATTTAGAGCTTACTCAGCGATTGGCTGAACTTCTGCTTATGCGTGTTGATAAGATTACAATGTCGCATAGCATCGAGGCACGAGTCCCATTCTTAGATCATAGAATTGTTGAATTTTCAACTGCTTTAAAAGCTCATCAGAAAATGCCAGACGGAAAAACTACAAAATATATTCTAAAAAAAGCTATCGAAAGCATTTTGCCAAACGAAATAATCTATCGCAAAAAACAAGGTTTCGCCGCACCAGTGGAAGAATGGCTTAGAAACGAGTGGTTCGACTTTGCAAAAAATGAAATCCTGAATTCATATTTTGTAAAGAACAATATTTTTGATAAATCTTACATCGAAAAAATCCTTCACTCCCATCGTTCAAGCAAGCATAACTACTCTAAACAAATCTTTTCGCTACTAATGCTTTCGCTATGGTGGCGACTTTACTTTTAGTTTTGGCACTAAAATTGCGCTTTAAAATTTAACTTTTGTATTTCCATTAAACTTGATAAATTCGTATTGGGTAATTATGATACGAAAAGTAAAATATATATTGATGCCTTTTCTCTTGGCAACTATTATTGTTATTGGTTCGATTCAGGATAAAGCCAACAGCAGAGATACACTTGAGCTCCCCAAAAAAGATGAATTGCTCTCCCGCAAAAGACTTCCTCTTGCATTTGAGCCAGTGAAAGATACCATTTATGTGCTTGGCGATGAATATATTGAAATTTGTTTGCAATCACAAAAGGCAAAACTTGTAACTCGTCAGGGCGAAACATTCGAATATAAAATAAGTTCTGGTAATCCATTTATTTCTAAAGGTATGGAGACAACTACTGGCATTTTCACTATACAATCAAAATCACCTAAGGCAATTTCCAAGCAATTCGAAAATGCAGAACTTTTCTGGTGGATTGGCTTCAATGGTAACATAGGTTTCCACGGACTTGCTGGGAATGGATACTATAATCATTTAGGGACAAGACCTTCATCGCACGGTTGTGTTCGCATTAGCCGCGAAGATGGTAAAGATCTATACGATCGTGTAAAAATTGGCACACCTGTATTAGTTTATAAAAATGAGCCTGCTCGAATTTTAGCTTTTGCCGAATGGGATTACTTTGTAAAAACCAGTCCTGCAATTTTAATCACCGATGACAATCAACTTAGCAAATTATTAAATAAACGCCTTGAAAATCTTTATGCAGGCAAAGCTCATACGGGCAATCGTTATAAGCTCTTTATCGATGGTGCAACAAAGCTTAGAGCAGTGAAAATAAAAGAAGGAGATTTCAAAAAAGTTTCACCTGTTCAGGAATTGCCTTTTGCAGAGCTGGCTTTACCTCAAACTCAAAAAGATAGAATGCAAGCTCGTATTCTTGAATTTATAATTAAAGATGAGAAAAACAAGAATTAATTTATTTTTTAATCTTGAAATGAAACGGATATAATAAATATACTTTTGTTACACGACCAAACTCAATTGCAGGCGAAGGCAATTTGAAATAGTTCAAAGTTTGTCGCAGCCAGTTCCAAAATTTTCCACCTTCTGGCAATAGATGTATTAAATTATAATCCAATGCAATAATATAACGCGGGCTGCCAAAATAGAACCCATCAACCCAACGGTCGCCTGAGCAAGGTTTGCACTTGCCCATACTTGCCTGAAGTGTATCGCAGAGCCCACGAACAGCATACCCAAATGATAGTTCTAACCATGGTGGTATATATTTGCCAACTTTTTCTGGTAACATATTTTTTATGTTAGCAGAAAGCCATAACGTATGAGAACTATAATCATCGATGAACATATCGTGAGGATAACGCTTTTGCTCATTATGCCAGTTGGCTGGGAAATACATAAATTTAGGTGTAAAATTTTGCAAATATGGTAAATAAAATTGCCCAATATGAAGAGCCGCACCTGCAACATCAGCATAAAAATCCGAGGGGCTAAATCCCCATTGTTTGCCATAACCGTCTAAAACTTCAACATAAGCCGAGTAGGAAAGTCCCAAAGTTGTGCCTACAATTGTTGCAGTTTCCCAACTCAAACCACTTTGCAGGAAGCCTTCGGTCATAAAATATGATGTAAGATAACACCCGAAGATGTGCCCCGCTTTATCTGCATACATCGCGTACTTGCCGTCTTCCTGAATTTTAAAATTGCCTTGCTCTTTCCATATTGTTTCCATTTGCAACTTATGCTGATAATACATAAACACACCGAGTGTTCCCGTAAAAAGCCAGAAATTCAACGGCTTTATATGTGTTTCTTTGTAAGGTAAATCGCCAGTAATAGTGTATCTTGGGCTACCGGCAATTGAAAATTGGCTTTGTTCCCACCGCTCGTAATCTTTGTGAGCGTTTGCTGAATTTATAGTATCGTAAGTTTCTGGATAAAGCAGTATTTGTTGGAGATGACAATTGCAGTCCTCAGCAACTGAGTTGTTTAAAATTGAAAGTAAACTGATTATAAAGATTAATTTTTTCATTTGTTCAATTAAAAAAAACAAATTTAGAAGTAATATTTGTTATGACAAAGCTTTTTAAATGTGGAAAAATTTGTAGATAAGTTTTGTATAAATTTGAGAATGTTATTTGCAACATTATTGATATATTTGTTTAGTTGAATATTAAAGAAAAAAAATAAATATGGAAGCAAAACGCAGAAATAGTGTAAAAAAAATTGAACAAGCACCGACTGTTTTCAGCGCGAATGTCCCGCCACACTCACTTGAAGCAGAAATGGCTGTTCTTGGGGCAATGATGCTAAGCCGCGAAGCTATTTCGCGTGCTCAGGCAATGCTTGAAGCCAATTCATTTTACGATCCACGCCATAAATTGATATTCGAAGCACTTATAAATCTCAACGAAAAAGGTCTAAACGGCGACATAATCTCTCTAAAAGAGCATCTTAAAAATCGGGGATTGCTTGATGAAGTTGGAGGAATTAAATACATTTCAGATATAAGCTCATTCACTCCGACAGCTGCATTGATAGATAATCATTGCCGTATTGTACAAGAGAAATTCCTAAAACGTAAGCTAATCGAAGTTGCCGGAAACATCCTTAAAAACGCTTACGATGAAACTACCGACGCTTTGGAAGAAATCGACAACGCTGAGTCCCAAATCTTTTCTGTTGCCGAAAAATTGCTTCATAAAAATTATTCCACGATGAAAACGCTTGCACACGAAGCATACGAAATGATTGTGCGGCTTTCACAACGCTCCAACGATGGGCTAAGCGGTCTTGCAACTGGATTTGTGGAACTCGACCAAATGCTCGGTGGTCTTCAGAATTCGGACTTGATAATTATTGCAGCGCGTCCATCAATGGGAAAAACTGCATTTGCGCTTTCCATGGTGCGTAATATTGTTGTATCACAAAAATTGCCAGTAGCGTTTTTCTCGCTCGAAATGACTGCTTTGCAGCTTGTTATCAGAATGCTTTCAGCAGAAGCTCAGATAAATCAACAAAAAATCCGTACCGGTCGTATCTCAAGCGAGGAAAACACCAAAATTATCACCGCCTTAGGACGCCTTGCCGATGCTCCACTTTACATTGACGATACAGCTGGACTTTCGCTAATGGAATTGCGAGCAAAGGCGCGCCGTTTGAAATATGAGCACAATATAAAGCTTATTGTTGTGGATTATCTTCAGCTTATTCATCCACCAAAAGCAGAAAGCCGTGAACGCGAAATATCAATCATTTCTCAATCACTTAAAAATTTAGCAAAAGAGCTCGATATTCCCGTTGTTGCATTGGCACAGCTAAATCGCCTGGTAGAAAATCGCGCCGATAAGCGTCCAATGCTAAGTGATTTACGCGAGTCCGGTTCTATCGAGCAAGACGCAGACGTTGTGATGTTTATAAATCGCCCCGAAGTTTATAAAATTATGAAATACGAGGATGGAACACCAACAGAAAACACGGCTGAAATCATAATTGGTAAACAGCGTAACGGTCCGACAGGTGTTAAGCGACTTGCATTTGCAAAGGATTTTGCGTTATTTGGCAACCTTGCTTACCAATATGAGGAACCACCTTATCATAAAAATTTTGATGGAAGTGATTTTTAATTGTGGAGAAAA